>NZ_JAAGPB010000011.1:0-63098 GCF_017104585.1 Burkholderia sp. Ac-20392 | reverse complement strand
CAGGCACCCCGTCACCGAATCGGACTGCGCGGCCAGATCCGCGACCGCGCCCTGCGCGACCAGCGTGCCGCCGCGCTTGCCGGCGCCCGGGCCGACGTCGATGATGTGATCGGCGCGGCGGATCGTGTCCTCGTCATGCTCGACGACGACGAGCGTATTGCCCTTGTCGCCCAGCTTGCGCAGCGCGTCCAGCAGGATCTGGTTGTCGCGCGGATGCAGGCCGATCGTCGGTTCGTCGAGCACGTAGCAGACACCCTGCAGGTTGCTGCCGAGCTGCGCGGCGAGCCGGATGCGCTGCGCTTCGCCGCCCGACAGGCTCGGCGCCGCACGGTCGAGGCTCAGGTAACCGAGCCCGACCTCCTCCAGAAACGCGAGGCGGCTGCCGATCTCGCTGACGATGTCGCGTGCGATCTGCGCGTCGCGCCCCGTCAGTTCCAGCCCGTCGATCCAGCGTCGCGTGTCGGATACCGTCCACTGCGCGACCTCGACGATCGGATGCGCGTCGAACGTGACCGCGCGCGCGGACGGGTTCAGCCGCGTGCCGTTGCAATCCGGGCACGGCTCGTTGCCCACGCCTTCCGGTTCCTGCTCGTCGGACGGCAGTGTCTGCTCGCGGCCACGATCATCCCCGGCGAGCACCGTGTCGTCGTACGCGGCGCGCTGTTCACGCGTGAGCGTGACGCCGGTGCCGACACAGGTCGTGCACCAGCCGTGCTTGCTGTTGTACGAGAACATCCGCGGGTCCAGCTCCGGGTAGCTCGTGCCGCACACCGGGCACGCGCGCTTGACCGACAGCACCTTGACCGTGCCGACGCGCGCGGTCGAGTGATCGTTCTGCATCGCATGGTGCAGCCCGTCGAGCGGCGCGAGCAGATGCATCACGCCCTTGCCGATCTCGAGCGTCTCGTCGAGCACGCGCCGCAGTTCGGCCTCGTTGTCCGGCGACACGACGATGTCGGCCACCGGCAGTTCGATCGTATGCTCGCGGAAGCGGTCGAGCTTCGGCCACGGATCGACCGGCACGAACTCGCCGTCGACCCGCAGATGCGTGCTGCCGCGCGCCTTTGCCCACTTCGCGAGATCCGTATAGACGCCCTTGCGGTTGACGACGAGCGGCGCGAGCAGCCCGACGTGCTCGCCGCGATGATCGCGCAGCAACTGCGCGGCGATCGATTCGACGGACTGCGACGTAACGGGCGTGCCATCGTGGATGCAATGCTGCAGGCCGAGCTTCACGTACAGCAGCCGCAGGAAGTGCCAGACCTCGGACGTGGTCGCGACCGTGCTCTTGCGCCCGCCGCGCGACAGCCGCTGCTCGATCGCGACGGTCGGCGGAATGCCGTACACCGCGTCGACTTCGGGGCGGCCGGCCGGCTGCACGATCGAGCGCGCATACGCATTCAGCGATTCGAGGTAACGGCGCTGGCCTTCGTGGAACAGGATGTCGAACGCGAGCGTCGACTTGCCGGAACCCGACACGCCGGTGATCACGTTGAACTTGCCGTGCGGGATGTCGACGTCGAGCGCCTTCAGGTTGTGCTCGCGCGCGTTGACGATCCGCACCACGTCTTCGCCTTCGATCGCACGCCGCTCGCGCGCCGCGTTCAGCACGGCCTGCAGCGGCTTGCCTTCGTCGGCGAGCGCCAGTTCGGCATCCATCGCGCGGTCGTATTGGAGCAGCGCCACGCCCGTATGCGATTCGGAGCAGGCCTTCACGTCGTCGGGCGTACCCGCGCACAGCACGAGGCCGCCGCCGTCGCCGCCTTCCGGGCCGAGATCGATCAGCCAGTCGGCCGCGCGGATCACGTCGAGGTTGTGCTCGATCACGATCAGCGAATGGCCGGCCGCGAGCAGCTTGCCGAACGCCTGCATCAGCTTCGCGATGTCGTCGAAGTGCAGCCCGGTGGTCGGCTCGTCGAACATGAACAGCTTCGCCCGCGCGATGCGCGCCTCTTCGGTGACGACCCGGCGCCCGTTGACGGCTGCCGCCGATTCGGCGAGGAAGCCGGCCAGCTTCAGCCGCTGCGCTTCGCCGCCCGACAGCGTCGGCACCGGCTGGCCGAGCTTCACGTATTCGAGGCCGACGTCGACGATCGGCTGCAGCACGCGCAACACCTCGGCATCGGTCGCGAAAAATGCGGCCGCTTCGCTGACGGTGAGGTCGAGCACGTCGGCAATGCTCAGCGCGCGGCCGTTGCGCTCGATGCGCACTTCGAGAATCTCGGCGCGGTAGCGGCTGCCGTCGCAATCGGGGCAGCGCAGGTAGACGTCGCTCAGGAACTGCATCTCGATGTGCTCGAAGCCCGAGCCGCCGCAGGTCGGGCAACGGCCGTCGCCCGAGTTGAAGCTGAACGTGCCGGCGCCGTAGCCGCGTTGCAGCGCGAGCGGCGCCTTCGCGAACAGCTTGCGGATTTCATCGAACGCGCCGACGTAGCTCGCCGGGTTCGACCGCGTGGTCTTGCCGATCGGCGACTGGTCGACGAACACGACGTCGCCCACCTGGTCGGCGCCCGTGAGGCCGCGGTACGCGCCCGGCGACTCGGTCGCCTTGCCGTGGTGCCGCGCCATCGCCGGATAGAGCACGTCCTGCAGCAGCGTGGACTTGCCGGACCCCGACACGCCCGTCACGCAGACGAGCCGCTGCAGCGGAATCTCGACCGTCACGTCGCGCAAGTTGTGTTCGCTCGCGCCCTCGAGCACGATGCGCGGCGTGTTCGCGTCGACCACGCGACGCGCCCAGTTCGACGCGTGCGCGACATGCTTGCGACCGCCGAGATACTCGCCCGTCAGCGTGTGCGCCGACCGGATGTCGCCCGGCGTGCCGTCGTAGACGATCGTGCCGCCGCGCTCGCCCGGGCCGGGCCCCATGTCGATCAGCCGGTCGGCCGCGAGCATCACCGACGGATCGTGTTCGACCACGACCAGCGTATTGCCCGCATCGCGCAGCCGCTGCATCGCCTCGACGATCCGCGTGAGATCGCGCGGATGCAGCCCGATGCTCGGTTCGTCGAGCACGAACAGGGTTTTCGTGAGCGACGTGCCGAGCGCCGTCGTCAGGTTGATCCGCTGCACCTCGCCGCCCGACAGCGTGCGGCTTTGCCGGTCGAGCGTCAGGTAACCGAGCCCCACGTCGCACAGGTATTTCAGGCGCGTGCGCACCTCGGCGAGCAGCAGCTTGAGCGCATCGTCGAGCAGCGCGCTCGGCAGGCCGATGCCGTCGAAGAAGCGGCGAATGCGCTCGATCGGCAACAGCATCAGGTCGTGCACGGTCAGGCCCGGCAGCGCTTCGAGCTGCGCGCGGCTCCAGTCGACGCCGCGCGGCATGAAACGACCGGCCGGCGCGAGCACGCCGTCGGCGTTTTCCTTCGAGCCGAGCCGCCATTGCAGCGATTCCGTCTTCAGGCGCGCGCCGCCGCACACGTCGCACGGCGTGTAGCTGCGGTATTTCGACAGCAGCACGCGGATATGCATCTTGTACGCTTTCGACTCGAGATAGCCGAAGAAGCGCTTCACGCCGTACCACTGGCTTTGCCACTTGCCGTTCCAGTCCGGCGACCCGTTGACGACCCAGTCGCGCTCGGCGTCCGACAGCTCGGCCCACGGCGTGTCGCGCGGGATGCCGGCTTTCGCCGCGTAGCGCATCAGGTCGTCCTGGCACTCCTTCCAGGCGGGGGTCTGCATCGGCTTGATCGCGCCGCCGCGCAGCGTCTTGCGCGCGTCGGGGATCACGAGGCCGAGATCGACGCCGATCACGCGGCCGAAGCCGCGGCACGTTTCGCACGCGCCGTACGCCGAATTGAACGAGAACAGCGCCGCCTGCGGCTCCGCGTAGCGCAGGTCGCTGTCCGGATCGTGGAGCCCGGTGGAGAAGCGCCACACCTGCGGCTCGGCCGCCGCGCCATCCGCGCTTTCCGGCTCCGCCGCGAGCACGTACACGTTCACGCGCCCGCCGCCGCGCTTCAGCGACGCCTCGATCGCCTCGACGACGCGCACCTTGTCGGTTTTCTGCACGCGGAAGCGGTCGGCCACCACGTCGAGCACCTTGCGCAGCCCGGTGGGCGACGCGACTTCGCGCTGCGCCTGCACGCGCGTATAGCCGCTCGCCGACAGCCACTGGGCGATTTCTTCGTCGGACACCGTTTCCGGCAGCTCGACCGGGAACGTGACGACGACGCGCGGATCGTCCGCCTGCGTGCGCGCGACGAGATCCGAGTAGATCGTCTCCGGCGTGTCGTGCCGCACCTGCCGCGCGGTCTTGCGGTCGAACAGCTCGGCCGCGCGCGCGTACAGCAGCTTCAGGTGATCGTTCAGCTCGGTCATCGTGCCGACCGTGGAGCGCGAGCTGCGGACCGGGTTGGTCTGGTCGATCGCGATCGCGGGCGGCACGCCGTCGACACGCTCGACCTGCGGGCGATCCATCCGGTCGAGGAATTGCCGCGCGTACGCGCTAAACGTCTCGACGTAGCGCCGCTGGCCTTCCGCGTACAGCGTGTCGAACACGAGACTCGACTTGCCGGAGCCCGACGGGCCGGTGACGACCGTCATCTCGCCGGTGCGCAGGTCGAGATCAAGATTCTTGAGGTTGTGCTGACGTGCTCCGCGAATGCGGATCAGATTGCTGGATGACAATTTGCCTGCCCGTCTGAATGAGTTAGCCAGAGTTCACGGTGCCGGGACGCTGCGGCGGATGCCCGCAGGCGCGGCGCGCGGGCCGCAAGGTTGTACCCGTGCGACTCGATTTCGACGGACACTATACTGTATATTCATACAGTTTTCCATGACGACCCTGGGGGCGTCATGGGCAGGCGGCTGGCGGTCGGGATTCACGTCACCCGGAACGCTGTTCGCTCAAGCCGGAACCCGGTTCGGACGTGACGCATGCCTCGATGCGCTCGCGGTCCGACTTCCCTGGCCAGGGCGATTGAGACCCGATTCAAGGTGGCAGTCGAGATGGGGAGGATCGGGAAGCCCGGCCAATTCGACACGTTCGACATCGAGACGGTACATCTGCAGCGCCAGCTTGCCTGCAACCCGAGCCGTCACCGCAAACTCGCCCGACTGCGCGCGAGAGTCTTTGATGCTACCTTGCTCCGCGAACACGGCACGCTCGCAGTTCAGTCGGCATACCTGGTGGGAAACCTGCAAATTTTGCATGACCGTAAGCCGCAAAGGGCGAGCTTCACACGCTCGACGCCGGAAACGAAACGCCCCGCACATCGGGTGTTGAGTCCATTCTCACATATCGGATAGCGCATGAAGAACAGCGTTCTGGTTACGTCCGGTCGCGCCGCTCTGGCGACCGAAGTCGTCGGCAGTGGAGACCCGATCGTGTTTTTGCACGCACGAGTCGCGGACCGCCGGATGTGGGGCCACCAGATGCGTGAAACAGGCACGAGTCTCCAAGCCATTGCCTATGATCGACGAGGCTTTGGAGAAACAGTTGCTGAAGCAGAAAGCCATTCTTCGGTTGACGATTTGATCGCCGTTATCAAGTCGGTGACAGACGGCACCCCTGCAATACTGGTGGCCTGCTCTCAAGGAGGGGGCATAGCACTCGACGCAGCGCTTCGATATCCGTCATGTGTTCGCGCTCTGGTTCTTGTTGCGCCGAATGTGACCGGCGCGCCAAAAATAATCCATGCGGCGCAGGTTGACGATTTGATTGCCCGTTTAGCCGACGCTGAAGCCAACAGCCACATTGAAGAAGCCATTGCAATACGCGCGAGTCTCTGGCTTGACGGACCGCTTCAGCACGAAGGGCGCGTGAAGTGTGAGGCTCGCAAGCTGTTTGACGAGATGAACGCTATCGCCCTCGGTTTGCCCCCGGTAGGCATGAACACGGATGCACCGATTGCCTATGGGCGACTGGAAGAAATTTCAGTCCCGACATTGGTGATGTGCGGCGAGCTTGACCTTCCCGGCATTCAGGAGCGGAGCCGTTACGTCGCGAATACCGTGTCTGACGGAATCTTCCACCCGATATCAGGTACCGCCCATCTGCCGAGCCTTGAGCGGCCTCAGGAAGTCACGGGCAGGATCGTGGATTTCATCGGATCACTGTAATGTTCGGCAATGGTGGAAGCAAGTAGCGAAACGCCGACGAAGATACCCCCAGGCGGAAAGGCCTTGTCAACCAGGTCGTGGATGTGAAGGCAAGTACGCGTCCGCCATGCGACGTTGTATCGCCTTCTCGACACTCGCCTTGTGCAGTCGCGACCCGTCGGAATGCCGTGCTTCGCCGCTTCCGACTGCATCCGAATACGGTTTCCCGGCTGCCCCTGTACCTGGCTTCCGGTTTCCATCCTGCGGAATTCCCGTTGCCATCCGTATCCGAAGTCTCGGGAATCCGGTGGCAACGCTCCCTTCCCGCTTTCGTCCTACACTTCACCTGTTCCTTTTAACCGCAGCGTTGCAATGAACATCGATTTCGACGTCGTCTGCGACAATCAAGGCCATTATTCCAATGGCCCGCATGCCCACTCGTACGACATGCTGTTCGTCCCGCTCGACGGCATCTTTTCGGTGTCGTCGCCGCGCCAGGCGCGCGGCGATGTCCTGGCGAGCGGGAGTCTCTGGTTCGTCCCCGAACGGCACATCCACCACGTGTCCGCGACGCCCGGACAGCGCCATCTCTGCTACTACCTGAACATCGACAACCTGATGTCGCAGGGCAATGCGGACCTGCGCTCGCCCATACAACAGTCGGAGAAATGGGGAACGTCGCTGCTCCTCTCCGACCTGCTGCGCGTGCGCGCGCATCTCGCCCGAAAATCCGGCCCGCTTCTCGGCCCACACGAACTCGACCTGCTCATCCTGCAGGAGGCAGGCCGCATCATGACCTCCGTCCTGCCGTCGCGCTCGCGCGAGCCGGCCGACGTCGTGCGCGAGGTCAGGATTCATATCGGCGAACACCTCGACGGCGACCTGTCCTGCGCGACGCTCGCGCGTCAGTTCGGCACATCCGAACGGACGCTGTCGAGATGGTTCCACGCCGAACAGGGTCAATCGATCGGCCAGTACGTACTCGACACTCGCCTCGCAGAAGCGAAGCGGCTGCTCTTCTCGACCACGTTGCCGGTGGTCGACATCCAGAACACCGTGGGCTTCGCGTCGGCCCCTCATTTCGCTTATTCGATGCGCAAGGCCTTCGGCCTCTCGCCGCGACATCTGCGGCGCCGGGGCGCGGCCGAGCGGCAGGAAATCGACAGTCCTGACCTGCCATCGACATAACGCATCGACACGCCCCCTTACGCTCATCAGGCTGACGTTCGCGGCCCGACCGCCGCGCGTCGCACAAGCGGAGCCGCACGCGTCCATCCGCGCTCCGTCGCCCACTTGATAGCGAGTGTTAGGAGGCTTAGCGAATGAGCAACATGAGCAAGATCGCCGGCGTCGAGATCGCGCTGGTGTCCAATCCCGAAGTACGAAACGCGCTATACGAAGCGTACGAGCAGGCATCCGACGCGACGGCAGTCATCGAATCCTTCTTCGACGAATTCACGGCGCGCGCGTGGAATGAAACCGCACGCTGCCTCTTCTTCAAGAACTGGCGCAGCCCCGGGACGGGCGCGGCGAGCTTCTGCGCGCTGACGTTCCGGTTGCTCGGCACCGCGGAGCAGACGGAATCGGCGACGCACCGTGATGTCCTCTATCGTTGCGCGACGCGCCTGTCGGAGGTGTCGCACGAAGATGTCGGCATCGGCGGCGTCGACCATCAGCAACTCTACGACGATTTTGCCAACCGTCTCGCGGGTACCGACGCGTGGAAACTGGACCGTTACGCGATCCATGGGCTCAAGGAAGTCATCCCGGCATCGCGACGCTATCGCCAGAACGGCGAAGATCTCGGCAGGGCCATGCTGATCTCGCTGCCGGAAGAGTTGTACAACCACGCGGAATTCACGTTTGCCGCGTCACGCTTTTCCCGCTGGCACCGCGATGTGCTGAAGCGTCCGGAAGACACGTGGAAGCAGGATCTCGCCTTCATCCACGATCATCTCGGCGAAACGGAGCGCGGGCATTTCGCATCGCTCGTCCAGGGATTCGACGATTTCTGTTCGGCGACCGAATTCGTGCCGGACTGGTCGCTCCTGCGGCAATCGAGCATCGACCTGCTGAACGACATGGCTCGCTACTACCGCAAATTGTCGAGCCACCTGCACGATGCCGAGGCTGGCCGCCTCGCGAGCCCGCGTCAACCTGAATTCGCATGAGCCTTGCAACGGAGTTGTCCGGTTGAAGTCAGCAGACTATCGGTGGTACGTGCTCGGCGTATCGACACTGACGCAACTGACCGCGGCGCTCGCGAGTCAGGGAATCGGTGTGTGGGGCACGTTCGCGCAGAAGACGTTCGGACTTTCGCTCGGCCAGATCGGCGGCCTCGCGACGTTCTCGAACGTCGTCCCCATTCTCGGGCTCGCGCTCGTCGGGCGCGTGCTGGATCAATACGGCGAGCGCTGGCCCGTCGTCCTCGGCCTGACGATATTGAGCGTCGCGATGACGCTCGTGGCGCTGTCCTCCGGCTACGCCGGGCTCGTTGCCGGCATGGTGATGATCGGCGTCGGCTACAGCCCGGTTCAGCCGGGCGGCAGCCGGGCGATCTATCACTGGTTTCCGCCCGGCGAACGCGGCCTCGCGATGGGCGTCAGGCAGGCTGCGCTGCCGCTTGGCGGTGCACTGGCGGCAGTGTTCTTCCCTGCGCTGCTCATCCACACGGACTGGACGCGCGCGATGCTCGCCGCGGGTGCCGTGCTCGCAGCATCCGCCATCGTGTACGGCGCCGTGTTCCGGAATTCACCGCGGCACGCGCAGCGTGCGTCCACGTCTGCGCTGGATGGCCTGAAACACCATCTCCGCGACGCCGGATTCCGGCGAATCTCCGTAGTCGGTGCCGTGCTCGTCGGCGCGCAGACCGCGATCTCGATTTTCTGGGCGATCTTCGCGCAGCGTCGTTTCGGCTATTCACCGACCGATGCCGCGTGGGTGTTGTTCGTCGTCCAATTGAGCGGCTCGGCAGGCCGGATCGTGTTGTCGGCGATCAGCGATCGCATCGCTGACGGCAAGCGCCGGTTCGTCACGCTGTGCCTCGGCATCACGCCCGTTGCGCTGATCGCCGCGGCATCGCTGCCCGCGCATTCGGCGACGTGGGTCGTCGTCACGTTCTCGGCGCTGATCGGCGTGTGCTGTTTCGGCTGGTACGGCCCGTGGGTGGTCTGGCTGTCGGACAGCGCAGAGGAGGGGCAGGTCGGTGAAGTGCTCGGTGCTGCGATGGCCATCAACCAGATTGCGATTGCGTCCGTTCCCGCGATTTTCGGTTTCGTCTCCGACGTCGTGCCCGCCCCTGCCCTGCCGTGGTACTGCATCTCCGGTCTGCTCGGCCTCGCTTTCGCATGGACGCTTCGGGCATCGTCGAAGGAACGCGGCGCATCGCCTGACGGCGGCGGCACCGATAGCCGGGATGCGAGGAAGTACCAGCCTTTGCGGTGACGCGGCCCGGATGGAGCGACGCGCGAACGTAGGTCGCGCGCAAATGCGGATGGCTGACGATCGATGTTGCCGAGTGCTTGTATTCCTGTTTGAAAGCGATCTCAGGAGACAGAGAATGAAAGGGACGAAGATCGAGACGTTCAAGGACCATTGGTACCCGATCGCCTATCAATGTCTCGGTGGCCTGCTGGCGTTGTTGGCGACAGCAGCCGTCATCTTCACGCTCAGGCTCGCGATCCAGTCGGTGACGCCTTTCGGTTAAGGCGCGTCTCGCGATTTCAGGACGAACGACCGGCAACGGCGGACAAGCTGCGTCGCGCGAACGCGCGACCGGATGCGGAACGCGCGCGCGTCGCACATCGAGCCGATCATGGCCTGTCTGCGTGGTGACAGTATCAAGCCGGTGCGGCTGTTCGATCCGGCGTTCGACGTGCGAGACATACGGAATGAACGCACGACACTACCTTGAGACAAGGCGCGGAACAGGACCTATGGAAACGTTGACCCTTCACGCACTGCAACTCGAACTGGGGCAGGTCGATCTTCAATTGGCCCAGGCGAAGGTGGCGGAAAAGAAAGCCGCTCTGGCAATCTTCAGGGAGCAGGTCGCGCTGTACGGAATCACCGAGCAGGAAGTCTTGTCGGCGCTGGGCTACGTGCCGACGAAGGCGAAGCGCGCGGCGGCGAAGTACTACGATCCGTCGTCGGGCCGCAGTTGGTCAGGCCTCGGCCCGCGGCCGAAATGGCTGGAAGGCAAAGCGCTCGCCGATTACGCGATCGACAGCACGCCACTGCCGTTGTGGCCTGGCGATGATACGTGAAGGTGGCGCTTGCGCCTGGTGGGAACGCGGACTGAATGTTTCGCGGATCTCCATCCCGATTACCCCCTGCCGATAATCGAATTCCGCCAGTTTGACTTCGTCGCGAATATCGCAATGACAGCCGACTGGATTCGGCCATGTAGCGTCGTTCGCCTATTTCGCTGACCCGAAATCTGGACGTTAACTTCGCATCGGTTATCCGCCGCTCGCGCAACGATAATGCGCGCCACATCATCGACCTCGTCCTGCCAAGATTGACAGGTATCGTTACGTCATTTTCATAACTACTATCCCTGCATTCGAAATAAAAAATAATCGATCGATTTTTGAAAATGAGTCACACAAAGATTTAGCGCAGCTGTTGTAGCAGCAATGTAAACGTACTTGAAGGGCTTCTTAAACTACCTTTCACAACGGAGCATGCTATGTCAGACAATCGAGCATCCGGATTTTCTCCCTCTGGATGGATTTCCGGAACGGTCGACAACACTCTGCAGCAAAAGGGCTCTATATCGGTACTTCCGCCGTTACCAGCTGGCACGATCATCTTGGGGCTGACGGTCTTGCCTATTCATCTTTATTCCAACGACCCACATCCCGAGCCGTTTCCCGGGCTACAGACCAACTTCACGACCGACGGACGCGGATTCATATTGGCGGCAGAGCCTTATAATCCGCGCGATTCAATCCAGTTTTTCATGTGGCAGGTTACGTATGGGACTGCACCGGCGGGTTATCAGCCGCGAGGCTGGAAATCCGGCGTGACCTCGAACGCTTCGCTGCCACAAAAAATCAGTACCCAGCTCTCCCCCAATGACGCCATTGCCGGGGTCACGATTCTACCCATTCACATTTACTCCAATGATCCGAATCCCGAGCCTTGGCCCGGCTTGATTGCAGAATTTACGGAGTCCGGCTCGATATTTCTCAGTTCGGACGGGACGGAACCGCGCGACGGTATCAACTGGTTCATATGGCAGACTTTTCTGGGACGTCAAGGCGCGAGCCCGACCCGCATTGGCTGGAATTCCGGCGTAACAGGTACCGCCGATCTGCCCGCACGCATTAACCCGACGATTCCACCGGGTTTCGGTATTGTTTCGGTGACGGTCTTGCCGATTCATATCTACAAGAACGATCCCAAACCGGAACCCTGGCCCGGATTGCGCGTGGACTTTCCGACGCCACAAAGCTTCACGATTCATGCGATAGCCACTGACCCTCGCGATACCATCGATTGGTTCGAATGGCAGGTTACTTATGCTGCGCTGGGTTGATAACAAGGTGCCCATCCCCCTGTTTCCTGGATAGAGGGTGCAGCGTTCAAGCTTTCATGAGCCTTCGGCGTACGGCCGAAGGCTGTGTTGCCGAACGAATTTGCGCGGCGTCAAATCCTTGAGGGGAATGAGCAAGGTGCGTGATGCTTCGAAAGCGGCCGTTACTTTGTGCCACGCCAAACGGCCGCTTCGGGTCGGCTGCCGCCACAAAGGTCTGGCCGCACGGCCCGCGTAGAAGTAAAGACTCAACGCGCGAAGGTGGGGTTGCGTACAAGAACTCGCGAGATCAACCTGCCACGAAGGATCTGGAAAGCGTGAATCCCGACACTGGCGAGGCGCTGAATGAGCAAGACCGCGGCTCGCCAGGCCGTCCCTCCTTCGCTACGCCTTCTTCGTATAGGTGTTGCACCAGCCTTTCGCACTGACCTGCTTGCCGCCGAAAACGGCGCACGGCCCCGTCGTCGCGCCGGCCTTGCCCTGGAAGAACTGGCAATTCGCGCAGGCCTCGCCCGCCTGGAATTTCGGGTACTTCGCATGGTCGACCCGGCTGGCATCCGTCTTGTAGCCAAGCGCCTGCGCGTTTGCATCGGTTTCCTGCACGACGCCGGCACCGGCATCCGCCGCCACCGCGCGACGTCCAACGGCGAGCGCAGAGGCGAGAACGGTGGTGACGGCAATAAAACGTCGACGTGAAAATTTCATGGGGTCCTCCCTTCAGGTTTGCGTGAACGGACGTCCGGGAAGCGTCGTTCCCCGATGACGTGGCGCCGACCGCTCCGCAACAGCGTCCGTCGATGGCGCACGTATCGCACGCATCGCGCCCATCGCGATGCGCAGCGCCCGTCGCGCCAACGCACAACCGGCGAACGCATCAACGAAAGAACAGCTCCCGCATCCCGAACGTGTGATGCGCTTCCGCCGCCATCAGCACCATCAGCACGAGCAGGCACAGCGGCGGTATCAGGATCGCGTACACCAGCGCCAGCCGCTCCCACATCATGTGCATGAAGATCGACACGATCAGCCCGGCCTTCGCGATCATCAGCACGACGATCAGCACCCAGCGCATCACGCCCTGCACGTTGAAGTAGTCGACCAGGTACGAGAACGTGCTCAGCACGAACAGCAGGCCCCAGATCTTCAGGTAGAGGCCGATCGGATGCTGCTGGCCGTGCGCGGCGTCGGGACGATCGGCGGGATCGGTGTGTTCCATGCCCAGCCTCACCACAAATAGAACAGCGCGAAGATGAACACCCACACCAGGTCAACGAAGTGCCAGTACAGGCCGGCGATCTCGACGATCTGGAAGTTGCCGTGTTCGGTGAACCCCGGCCGCAGGATCTTGCGCGCGATCAGCAGCAGGTAGATCACGCCGCAGGTCACGTGAAAGCCGTGGAACCCGGTGATCGTGAAGAAGCACGCGCCAAACTGCGCCGCGCCCAGCGGGTTGCCCCACGGGCGGATCCCTTCACGGAAGATCAGGTTGCTCCATTCGAATGCCTGCAGCGACAGGAAGGTCGCGCCCAGCAATGCGGTCGCCAGCAACAGCGCGGCGGCCGGCCGTGCGTTGCGCCGGTAGCCGAAGTTGACGGCCATCGCCATCGTGCCGCTGCTGCTGATCAGCGTGAACGTCATGATCGCAATCAGCAGCAACGGCACTTCCACGCCGCCCACGCTGAGCCCGAACACCTTCGCGGTATCGGGCCACGGCGCCGTGGTCGACATGCGCACCGTCATGTAGCCGATCAGGAAGCTGCTGAACACGAAGGTGTCCGACAGCAGGAAGATCCACATCATCGCCTTGCCCCACGGCACCCTGAAGGCTTCGCGGTCGGACGACCAGTCTGTGACGATGCCGCGCCATCCGTCGGGCCGCGCGTCGGCGGTCGAAGCCGCAGGCGAATCGGCCGCGGATTCGGTGTGGATCGTGGGCGCGGTCATGGCGCGGCTCCATACAGCGGCCCGCAGAGGGCCGCGACGATCCCGGGGGTAAGCCACCACATCGCCGCCAGCAGCACGAGCCAGACCGCGAGCAGGAAATGCCAGTAGAGCGCGCACAGCGCGATGGCCTGTCGGGCCCGGAACGGGTCCGCGCGCCGAAGCTGCGCGATCGTCACGCCCCACGCCGCCAGCCCGCCCAGCACATGCAACCCGTGCAGGCCCGTCAGCAGGTAGAGAAAGCTGTTGGACGGATTGACGGTGACGGTCTCTCCGGCCGCCGACAGCACGTGCCACGCCGTCAGTTGCCCGATCACGAACACGGCCGCCAGCATGCCGCCGGATACCAGCCACACCGTGCGGTACGGGCCTATCCGCCGGGCGCGCTGCATCGCGATGCTGGCCAGCGCCAGTGCGCCGGTGTTCCACCACAGCAGCGCCGGATGCGGGATCGGTTGCCAGTCGGATTCACGCATGCGCATCGCATAGGCGAGCAACAGCAGCGAAAACAGCGTCGTGGCAACCGCCATGAAAACGACCAGGCCGGTGCGGCCCGCGTTCGGCAAGCCGGGGGGCGCGTCGGGAACGAAGGGGCGCGGCAGCGTGGTCATTCGTGTGCCTCACCGGGGTGCAGCGTCGGATGGGGCGCTTCAGGTTCAGGGGCCGTCGCCGGCGGCTGGTTCTGCGGCACGAAGTCTTCCTCTTGCCCGGGCGGACTGTATTCGTACGCCCAACGGTAGACGACGGGGAGCGTCGGCCCCCAGTTGCCGTGCACCGGCGGCGTTTGCGGCGTCTGCCATTCGAGCGTGGTGGCCCGCCACGGGTTGCCGTCCGCACGCCGGCCGTGCCTGAGGCTCCACGCGAGGTTGAACAGGAACAGCAACTGTGCCGCCGCGACGATCAGCGCGACGAGGGTGATGAACGTGTTGAGCGTCTGCGCCGAATGCGGAATGAAGCTGTAGCCCTGATACGCGTAATACCGCCGCGGCATGCCCAGGATGCCGAGATAGTGCATCGGGAAGTAGATCGCATAGGTGCCGACGAACGTGATCCAGAAGTGCGCGCGCCCGAGCGTGTCGTCGAGCATGCGGCCCGTCACCTTCGGGTACCAGTGATAGAGGCCGCCGAACACCACGAGGATCGGCGACACGGCCATCACCATATGGAAGTGCGCGACCACGAAATACGTGTTCGACAGCGGGATGTCCACACTCACGTTGCCGAGGTAGAGCCCGGTCAGCCCGCCCAGCACGAAGGTGCTGATGAAGCCGATGGCGAACAGCATCGGCACCGTCAGGTGGATGTCGCCGCGCCACAGCGTCAGCACCCAGTTGTAGACCTTGAGCGCGGTCGGGACGGCGATGATGAGCGTCGTGGTGGCGAAGAAAAAACCGAAGTACGGATTCATGCCGGCGATGAACATGTGGTGCGCCCAGACCACGAAGCTCAGCGCGCCAATGATGACGATCGCCCACACCATCATCCGGTAGCCGAAGATGCTCTTGCGCGCGTGCGTGCTGATGAGATCCGACGCGATGCCGAAGGCCGGCAGCGCGACGATGTAGACCTCCGGATGCCCGAAGAACCAGAACAGGTGCTGGAACAGCAGCGGGCTGCCGCCGGCATGCTTGAGCGTCTGCCCCATCGACACCACGGCCGGGATGAAGAAGCTGGTGCCGAGCGTCCGGTCGAACAGCATCATCACCGCCGACACGAACAGCGCCGGAAACGCCAGCAGCGCCATGATGGTCGCGATGAAGATGCCCCACACCGTGAGCGGCATGCGCATCAGCGTCATGCCGCGCGTGCGCGCCTGCAGCGTGGTGGTCACGTAGTTCAGGCCGCCCATCGTGGCCGCGACGATGAAGATCGCCAGCGATACGAGCATCAGCACGATGCCCCATTCCACGCCCGGCGTACCCGGCAGGATCGCCTGCGGCGGATACAGCGTCCAGCCCGCGCCGGTCGGCCCGCCCGGCACGAAGAAGCTCGACACCAGCACCAGCACGGCCAGCAGGTAGACCCAGTAGCTCAGCATGTTGAGAAACGGGAACACCATGTCGCGCGCGCCGAGCATCAGCGGGATCAGGTAGTTGCCGAAGCCGCCCAGGAACAGCGCGGTCAGCAGGTAGATCACCATGATCATTCCGTGCATGGTGACGAACTGGTAGTAGTGGTTCGCGTCGATGAACGCGAACTTGCCCGGAAAGCCGAGCTGCAGCCGCATCAGGTCCGACAGGACGAGGCCGACCAGGCCGATCGCGATGGCCGTCAGCGCGTATTGCACGGCGATCACCTTGTGGTCCTGGCTCCACACATAGCGGGTCCAGAAGCTGTGCGGGACGTGGTCGGTGTGCGCGTAGGTCATGGCGTCTGCTCCGTCTGCTTCGTCTGCTCCGCCACGGGCTGGGCCGCGGCGCCGGCGGGCGTCCCGCCTTGCGCCTTGATATAGGCCACCAGCGCGGTCAGTTCCTGCTCGCTCAGGTCGAAGTGCGGCATGATCGGCGAGAAGCCCTTCACGACGCGCGCCGTCGGATTTCGGATGAACGCGCGCAGATAGGCTTCGTCCACCTTCGCGGTGCTGCCGTCGGCCATCGTTTCGGTCTTGCCGTACAGGCCTTTCCAGGTCGGGCCCACGAGCGGGCTGCCGTCCACGGTATGACAGGCGACGCAGCCCTTGGCCGCCGCGAGCGTCTTGCCCAGGTTGGCCAGCGCCTGCGCGCTGCCGCCGGCCGCAGCCGGTGCAGCCTGCACGTGGGCCATCTGTTGCTGCGCGAACGTGGTCTGCTGCGCCAGCCAGCGCGAGAACGCGGCTTCGTCTTCCACCACCACCACGCCGCGCATCCCGGAGTGCCCGATCCCGCAAAGCTGCGCGCACAGGATGTCGTAACGCCCTGCCTTGGTCGGCGTGAACCAGAAGGTGGTCACCATGCCCGGCACCATGTTCATCCGCGCGCGGAACGGCGGGACGTAGAAGTCGTGCAGCACGTCGCGCGACCGTGTCAGGACCTGGATCGGCCGGTTGAGCGGCAGGTGCACCTCGGGACTTTCGATCAGGTAGTTGTCACGGCCGTTGGGGTCGGCGGGATTCAGGCCGAACGGGTTGTCGTTGCTGATGTAGCGCACGTCGGTCGTGCCCAGCTTGCCGCCGGGGCCGGCGAAGCGGAAGCGCCATTGCCATTGCTGGCCGAGCACTTCCATCTGCAGCACGTTGCGCGGCGGCCGGATGTAGTCCGCGTAGACGAACAGCCCCGGCGCCAGCAATGCTGCGACGCCAATGGCGGTCAGGCCGATCAGCCACCATTCCAGTTTCCGGTTGTGCGGCTCGTAGGCCGCACGGTGCCCGCTGCGGTGGCGATAACGCACCAGCGCGACCACGATGAACAGGTTGATGGCGATGAAGAATGCGCCGGTGATGACGAGCGTGATCGTCAGCATGTCGTCCATGCGCACCCAGTTCGACGCGATCGGCGTGATCCACCATGGACTGGCAAAGTGAAACCCCACCGCCAACAGGATGATCAGGACCAGGGCAATCGCAAGGGCCATAGGCCGCCTCGCTGCATGTCACTCGCCGGAGCCGCCGACACCAGGTTCCGCGTCTCCCGCGGGCGCCGCGTGGTCAGGCTCGGCGCGGCGGGAAACGCGATGGGTCAGTCGTCCGCGTTCTGCTTGCGCAATCGCTCCAGCCTGCCGTAGGTGATGGCCGCCACCACGCCGAACAACAGGTTGGCCAGCAACGGCCCGGAACCCCGCTCGGAGACGAACCACGGGAACACGGCCGTCATGACGTAGAAGTTCCACCCATACGCGACGATCCCGAACGCCAGCCCGATGGCGGCTTCCATGCCCACGCTCGAATCGAAGCGGAAGGGCGCCATGATCGCGGCAAGCATCATCCCCATGATCGCGCCGAGCACGTAGTGCAGCAGCAGCGCCATCGCCACGATTTCGAGGTTGAATTGCGTCATCTGGCCGAGCGCGCTGAGGCCCATCACCATCGCCGCAATCTTGTGGGTCGGTTGCCACGGGCTCGAGCCGAGCACGAGGGTCGACCAGACGAATTCCAGCGCGATCACCAGCGCGCCGCCCGCGAGACCGGCCACGGCAGCGGCGACCCAGTCGGGCTTGCGACGCTCCCAATGGTGCGATTGAATGTGCAGTTCCATACGACCTCCTTGCCGACGGTTCGACGTCGGCGCTTCGGTTCCGAAGGCGTCACGCGGGTCGGGCCTGCGTCTCTTGCGCGATTCGGAATGGCGAGCAGGGTTGCCTGCGCAACGTGCGAACGACCCGCTCCGCGCGCGGCCTGTGGTCGCGGCCGTGCGCTCGACGACACGCGTCGATGAACGCGGGGGTCGGGCAGGCCGGCTTGCTGTCGCGCGTCAGGGGAAGATCGGTGTCGTAGGCTCGGCGCCTTCCAGGTCCGCCTTCGGAAAATGCTGGGCGACCATCTCTTCGATTTCCTGCTCTCGCAATGCCGGCACGTCGGCCATGATCAGGATCTGGCCTTCCTGGATGGCCTCGCGAAATCGCTGGAGTCGCGCGTTCGGCTCGGCGATGCCGATCATCGCGGCGGTCCACGCCCCGAAACCGGCTCCGGCCAACGTCAACCCGACGACGGCGCCGCCCGCGATCACGAGTTCCGCCGGCGGAAATACCAGCGCGACGAGGCCGATCAGCGCACCGGCCGCGCCGCCGAGCGCGACGCCGCGCTCGAGCGCATGCACGACATCGCTGCTTTGCAGCAACGATGCTTCGGGCAACTGATCGAGTGCGACGCTGTGGTCGGCGAGAACGTGGATATGGCGCCAGATGATGCGTGCGCGCAATAGGTCGTCGACGATGGCCTTCGCCATCTGCGTATCGGGTACGAGGAAATAAAGGCGTCTCATGTTGGCACCCCTTTTCTTGCCATCAACTCGTCCTCAAGGGACTGTTTTCTATTCTATGTCAGCATCGGCGGCGCGCTAGGTGCGCGCGGGCCAGCGCCAGGGCCGCACGCGTGCGTTGAGCACGCTTCGCAGGTGTGGCTGGAGAGCGGGGGTGGTCGTCGGTCACGGTCGATCGATGCGGGCGCCTGGGGCGTTCCCCCGGATTGACTTTATCCGCGCTTGCGCAACGGCTCCAGCAAGTCCCGCAGGCCGTTGTGATCGATCTCGTGCATCAGCGCAAGCTGCCGGCCGATTTCGCCGCGCGGGAACCCTTCGCGCGCCAGCCAATTGAGGTACGGCCCGGGCAGGTCGGCAATGAGCCGGCCCTTGTACTTTCCAAAGGGCATGGTGACGGTGACGAGGTGTTCGAGGTCTGGATTTTGCATGCAGGTATTGTGCACGGCTTTTCGGTCCTGTCGCGTGCCGCGTCAGTCCGGCCGGATGGAGGTCGTGAATCCGGTCTTTCACGGGGGCCGAATCGGGTCGATGGTCATCGCTCACGTCCGGCGAATGCTGGCCGATTACCCGTCAGATCGAGCCCCGATGAAGACAGGCGAGTAGACCGGAATCACGCACGGACATCGAGGCAGGCATGCCTCCCGCGGAGACCTCACGGAAAGGACGCTGCAAACCGCCTGCGCCCCTTTTCTGGCCTGCTAGACTGGAATTCCCCCCTGCAAACGATGGAGGGAATCATGTTGTCCGTCTACGTCGTGAAGACCGGCGAGCAGTTCCTCTGCACCGCCGAGGATGGCGATATCGGCATGGCACCGGCGGTTGAAGATGCCACGTCGTTTCATTCGTATGAGGAAGCGGAAAAGACGGCGCACGTGCATGCCGACCCCGGATACGAAATCGTGGCCGTCTGCGTGCTCAGACACTGAGATCGCGCCCGCTGCCGGGCGCTAGGCGAAGAGATACAGTTCGCAGCTCCGCTGGCGCCGTGCAACATGGGTGCCGCGGTTGGTTGCGTCCGAAATGACCTGCGAACGGACGGATGGCGTGTCGGGATGCGCACGATGGGGGCGCCGGGCGCGTCGGCAGTCCTGCCGTATCCAGTACGACGCAGCGCACACGCAACGCGGAACGTGCCGTTCCTGAAACGCTTGGCATCCGTCGCACACGCGCCGTATGCGGCGCTACCGGAAACCGGAGCGTCGCTGCGTCGGTTTTATCGTCTGGGCCCTTTCATGCCCTCCGATTCCATGGCCGCATTCCACTCCTCATTCGCCTCGATGGGGTCCATCGCTTCGTCAATCGAAGCCGTCGCGCGCTCGGCGGCGGCTCTGGTTTCGTCTGGCGCGGTGGCAGCATCACCCTCACCTTCGCCATCATCGTCGCCGTCGCCCGGGGGATGCAGCATGTCCTTGAGCATCGCGCTCAACTCCGACGTGTCCCATGGCAGCCCACGCCGAGTCCGATCCTTGATGTAGTGCCTCACTTCCGAGTCCTGCTCCACGGTCAGCGGCAGCCCTCGGAAGGTGCTTTGGGGGCCAGCGTCGATCATCGCATTCTCCTGTTTCTAGGGCATTTTCAGTGTACTCGCCATTGCGAACACGCGAGACGCAATTGCTGCGCGCTTGCGTCGAATCAAATGCGCGGGCTCGACAGGCAAGCAGCGGCCAGCCACCGACGTACTCTGGAATCCTTCGAATGTCTGGCAAGGGTGGTTCCGCTCGAGACCGACGGAATACCGGGCGTGATCGCCACCCGGCTCACCGTTTGACGGGAGTATTTAGTGCCGCGTTTGCTCCGGTGTCAAGCAAACGCACGGAGAGGGTCACGCGCTCAATCGCTTGACGCTTCGAAGAGGCCGATGGAGGTCAACGCTCAAACCGCGCCATGCTCGGCGATGTTGCGATACTGCCCTTTGAAATACAGCAATGGCTGCGTAGCAGCCGCTTCTTTCAGGTTCAACGCTTTCACTTCACCAATCACGATCAGGTGATCACCTGCGGCGTGTTCGGCATAAATTTCGCAGTCGACCCAGTGGAGGCTGCCGGCGATGATCGGATTGCCCAGCGGCGATTCGTGCCATTCGACTCCGCGCCACTTGTCCGTGCCCCGTCGCGCGAATTGGTTGGAAATCGCGACTTGCTCATCCGACAGGATATTGACTGCGAACCGACCTGCCTGGCGGATTCCTGGATAGCTGCCCGAACTGGACATGACGCTGAATGACACCAGCGGCGGGCTCATCGACACGCTGTAGAACGACTGGCAAGTGAAGCCAATCGGCTCGCCATCCGTGTGCGATGTAATCACCGTGATACCGGATGCATAGTGCCCGAGCGCTTCGCGAAAGCTCAACGGTTCGATGGCAGTGCTGGAAAGTGACATGGTAGATACTGAATGCTGGGTGCGGCTCGATCAGCGCAAGCAAACCCTGCCACGTCGCCCGATCCATTTCGATCAGAAACAACGTACGGGCGTGCCTGCGCTTATCGGATCAATCGAAGTCGGCGAGGATCCTTGCTTCATCTGGATACTCGGGCAACCGAAGCGTATTCAAAGAGATTCAGGGCGTCTCCGCGAGACACGCCCTGAAACCCACACCGCCCTCAATCCTCCCGGGCATCATTTCCCGCGTTAGCTCGAAATCAGCTCGAGAGTTCCTGTCGGACGATTTCTGCGCCTGCACTCAAAGCTTCGAGCTTGCCTCGTGCGATTGCACGGGACAACGGGGCCATGCCGCAGTTGGTGCAAGGATAAAGCTTGTCGGCATCGACAAACTGAAGGGCTTTTCGCAACGTGTTGGCGACTTCCTCGGGCGTTTCAACGGTATCGGTTGCGACATCGATGGCCCCGACCATCACCTTCTTGCCTCGAATCAGCTCGATCAGCTCCATTGGAACATGCGAATTGTGGCATTCCAGCGAAACCATCCCGATACTGGATTTTTGCAGCTTGGGGAAGGCTTCTTCGTACTGCCGCCACTCCGACCCCAGCGTCTTCTTCCAATCCGTATTGGCCTTGATGCCATAGCCATAGCAGATATGCACGGCGGTCTCACACTTGAGACCTTCAATGGCCCGCTCCAGGGTCGCAACGCCCCATTCATTCACCTCGTCAAAGAAGACGTTGAAGGCGGGCTCGTCGAACTGAATGATATCGACGCCGGCGGCCTCCAGTTCCTTCGCTTCCTGGTTCAGGATCTTGGCGAACTCCCAAGCCAGCTTTTCGCGACTCTTGTAATGATCGTCATAAAGCGTATCGATCATCGTCATCGGGCCAGGCAGCGCCCATTTGATGGGTTGCTTGGTTTGCTGGCGCAAGAATTTGGCATCTTCAACAAACACCGGCTTTTGTCGAGCAACGTCACCAACGACCGTCGGCACGCTTGCATCATAGCGATCACGGATTCGAACGGTCTTGCGGTTCGCAAAATCGACGCCGTCGAGATGCTCGATAAACGTCGTCACAAAATGCTGGCGCGTTTGCTCGCCGTCGCTGACGATGTCGATGCCTGCATGTTGTTGCTCTTGCAATGACAAACGCAACGCATCCTGCTTGCCCTCGACCAACCCCTCATCCTGCAATTTCCAGGGTGACCACAGTGTCTCGGGCTGTGCGAGCCAGGAGGGTTTGGGCAAGCTGCCAGCAGTAGAAGTCGGTAGCAATTTCTTCACAATAGTGACCTTGTTTTTTGAATAATCAAAGAGCGTAGTTAGCGGACCACTGCTCAAGAACAGCGTGGTACGGTTTGATGAAGTGCTCCTCGACAAACTTTCCCTGCTCGATCGCCAGCCGGCTGCGTTCTTCCCGATCGTAAACAATTCGAGTCAACGAAAAATCCTGGTGCTTCAAACTTGGCTGATAGGATTTCCCTGCCGCGGAATTCGCGTTGTAAATCTCGGGCCGGTAGATCTTCTGGAACGTATCCATCGTGCTGATGGTGCCGATCAGCTCGAGATCGCTGTAGTCGCCAAGCAGGTCGCCGGAAAAATAGAAAGCCAAAGGCGCAACACTGTTCGGCGGCATGAAGTAGCGAACCTTCAAGCCCATCTTCCTGAAGTACTCGTCAGTCAGGGAGTACTCGTCCTGCAAGTATTCGATGCCCAATACCGGGTGCTGATTGGCGGTCCGATGATAGGTCTTGCTGCTGGAGACACTCAGGCAGATGACGGGCTGCTTGTTGAAATTGGCCTTGTAGGCGCTTGAATTCACGAAGCACTTGAACAGCTTCCCGTGCAGATCCCCAAAATTCTCCGGCGTGCTGAATTTGGCCTGGTCCTTCGTGTGCTCCAGCAACAGGACGCTGAAGTCATAGTCTCGCACGTAAGAGGAGAAGTTGTTCCCTACGATGCCCTCGATGCGCTCACCGGTCTTTCGATCGACAATATTCGTTTTCAATACTTCGATCAGAGGGAGGGAGCTGCCACTGCCCTCGCCATCAATGCTCATTTCGACGGAAATGATTTCCAGCTTGACGGCATAGCGATCACCTTCAGGATTGTCCCAATGCGCCAGGGCATTGAAACGATTGTCGATCATCCTGAACGTGTTGCGCAAATTCTCTTGACGACTCTCTCCTCTGGCCAGGTTGGCGAAGTTGGTCGTGATACGCGTACTGTCAGACGGCCGATAGTCTTCATCGAAGCAAATGCGCTTGATGGCAAAAGTAAAATCTTTACTCATTTTGATCTGACGCCCTGATTTCCGAGATGAAGACTGGATTCATCCCTTGGTTATTCGATGCTTTCCGATTTTATTTTCTGATCTTTGCTCAGAAATCTTTGCGATATCGGCATTGAAGACAAATTCTATGCGGAGCCATCGATGAAAAAAAGTGAATTAATCTCATCGACCCATTAGCCACGTTCATGGTGTGGCGTGCCGGCTGGCTTGCCCGCAGACCAGCCCCTCGATTCACCGCTTCATGGCCTGCCCAAGGCAGCTGCGCGGATACGCCCCTTCATGCCCCAACGCGCTCGAGTCCAGACGCATCCGCCTCAGAGGCCTGGCTTGCAGGGTTTGACCGCCCCGGCGATCAGCCAGGCAGAAAGCCTGATGGCGAAGTCATGGAGCGTGCTTGGCGAATGCCTGCGCGACAAGAGGGTTCGTTTGCTTCGGATTGAATCTGACGGCGAACCATGAAATGAGGCGCGCGTGGAAGAGACGCCCCTCACGGCGTGGACCAGGAGCGGCGAATGGAATGGCCGAAAGCCGGTTCGATCCCGTGCTGAATCGCAGCAGATAAGAGGCGCAGGTCAGTTTCGCGTCGCGTCGGATGCTCCAGCGGAGCATCGAGGCCTGCGCCACGGCGCTACGTGACAGGTGTCGGACAGAACACGGTACGCGGCACGACCAAGGGCTTGCCAAGGTACGGCGCTTTCAAACCGCCCTGCTCACTCGTCCGGGTACGGATGACAAGCTCAGGATTCGATGGCGGAGTCGTCGTCGCCGTAGAATTTCACACCCAGCTGAATGCGTTCCCGGCCGCTTTCAACGCGATGTCGATTGGTGTCGCGCAGCGAGTAGACGCAGCCGCAATATTCTTGCTGGTAGAAGTTTTCTCGCTTGCTGATCTCGATCATGCGCGCCGAGCCGCCGCCTTTGCGCCAGTTGTATTCCCAATACAGCATGTCGGGATAGTGCGACGCCGCGCGCACACCGCACTCGTTGATCTGCTGCATGTTCTTCCACCGCGAGATGCCCAACGAGCTGGTGATGACGGGGAAGCCGTGTTCATGCGCATACAACGCCGTGCGCTCGAAACGCATGTCGAAGCACATGGTGCAGCGGATGCCGCGCTCCGGCTCGTTTTCCATGCCCTTGGCACGCTCGAACCAGTTGTCGCGATCGTAGTCGGCATCGATGAATGGAATACCGAATTGCTCTGCAAACCGGATGTTTTCCTGCTTGCGTAGCTCGTATTCCTTCAGCGGGTGGATATTCGGGTTGTAGAAGAAGATCGTGAAATCGATGCCGGACGCCTGCATCGCCTCCATCACTTCGCCCGAGCAAGGCGCGCAGCAGGAATGCAGCAGCACTTTCTTGTGCCCGCCGGGTAAAGCCAACGGCTTGCGTTCGATCGTGGATGCCATGAGAAGACCCTTGAAATAACACCCGCGTCCATCGAACTGGGCAGCCGCGAATTGTGGCCTCCGACCGGGACAAATGAAAATGGATATATTTTCATGTTCCCATGAGCGCCATTCATGGAATCGGCTGCCACGACGAATCAAGCCGTGCCACGCCCCTTCGCTTGCTCGATGAATGCACGCAGATAATCAGTCCCCACGTCCGCCTCGCGAGCACCCAGATAGATGTGTTTCGCAATGCCGTTTTCACCCAGCCGTACTGGCACCACATCCATCTTGTCCGCGTACTCCAGCACCAGCCAGCGTGGCAGCGCAGCCACGCCGCGGCCGCTGGCGACCATCTGCAGCATGATGTCGGTGGTCTCGATGGCCTTATGCCGTTTGGGCGTGATTCCGGCTGGCGTGAGGAACATGCTGTAGATATCCAGGCGGTCGACCGGCACCGGGTAGCTCACCAGCACCTCGTTGCTCAACTGCTTGGGCTGGACGTATTCCTCCTTGGCCAGCTTGTGATTGCCGGCCACGACCAGGACTTGCTCGTAGTCGAATACCGGTTCGAATACGAGGCCCGGCTTGTCCAGCGGATCGGGGGTGACCAGCAGGTCGATCTCGTAACCGAACAGCGCGCCGATGCCGCCAAACTGGAATTTCTGTTTGACGTCTACGTCCACATCCGGCCACGCGGCCAGATAAGGCGACACGACTTTCAACAGCCACTGGTAACACGGGTGACATTCCATGCCGATGCGCAGCGTGCCTCGCTCACCCTGGGCGAACTGCTGCAAGCGTTCTTCGGCCAGGTTCAGCTGTGGCAGCACCCGGTTGGCCACCGCCAGCAAGTATTGGCCGGCCTGCGTCAGGCGCAGACTGCGGCCTTCGCGCAGCCAGATGTCGGTGCCGAGCTGCTGCTCCAGCTTCTTCATGCTGTGACTCAAAGCCGACTGCGTCACGTGCAGGACGCCTGCGGCTGCGGTCAGCGAACCTTGCTTTTCCACCTCTTGCACGATGGATAAGTGAATACGATCAAGCATGGTGGATGAGTAAAATTCATACTTTATTGAGATATGGCAATTTTACTTCATCGTTTGCGTCGTTGCGATCCGCCGGTTCAACGATGCTTGGGGAGCGGGCCACGGCCACCAGTCACACCGTCGGCTTTCCGCGCATCGCGCTCGAAGCGTGAACTGATATCTGCACAGGCGTCGTACGGGGCGGGCGAAACGCCGCAGCCGCAAGCGAGCCGTCCGGTCGCGACGACCACGCCTGCGGCCACCCGATAGCGACGTCTTACTTCTGCAGCGAGATTTCCACCCGGCGATTGCGCGCCCGCCCTTCGGCGGTCTCGTTCGATGCGGCCGGATTGGTTTCTCCATGCCCCGTCGCCGCGAAGGATTCCGCCTTCAGCCCGTGTTCGCGCAGATACCCCGCGACCGCATCGGCGCGGCGCTTCGACAGCGCCTGATTGTGCGCATCCGAGCCGGTCGCGTCGGTATAACCGTCCACTTCCACGCGCGAGAAATGCTTGTCGCCCTGCTGGTTCAGCAGCGTGTCGAGCGCGGCGGTGGCGGCGGACGTCAGCACGGCGGAGTCGGTCGCGAAGTACGCATCGCCGGTCAGGCTCACCTTCTCGACCGCGGCGGGCGCAGGCGCGGCCGCCGCAGCGACCGGCGCGGGTGCCGCACCGCACTGAAATACGATCGAGTGTGGATCGGCGCCGTCGCGGTACGGCGTCGTGGAATCGACCGTGCGCACGGCCTCGTTGCCGCACATGCGCGTCGCGACCTTCATGCAGGTATTGGCGCTCGACAGGATGCCGTGGCAGTCGACGCGGAAAGTCCGGATGCCGTCGCGCGGCTGAAGCTCGTATGCGTTGTACGTCGGTCCCGATGCGCTCGAACAGGCCGCGAGGGAAACGACGGACGCCAGCAGGGCAAGATGGATGTTTTTCACTTGATTACTCCGAAAATGCGATGGGCATGGCGCGTGCGGCGCATTGGCGCAGCCGCGTCCGCGTGCGTTTGCGTTCGGCGCGGTCCGCCCCGGCAGTGCGTGCCGGAACGAACCGCAGCGCGCGATCACTTCCACTGATACAGCATGCCCGCGCCGACGACGCGCTGGCTGCCGGCGAAGCCGCCGTTCAGCGTCGCCTTCAGGTTCTCCGTGACGCGCGCCTGCACGCCGACCGCCATGGCCTTCTGCCCCTGGAACGTCGCCGTACCGACCCCCATCGCAAAGTTCGAGTCGCGGTCCATGTGCGGGATCGACGCCATCGCGGCGGTTGCCGCAATCCCCTCACGTGCCATCGAATCGGTCTGCTGGATCTGCTGCTGCATCTGCGTGAGCTGGTTGTTGACCGTGTTCAGCGACTGCGTGAACTGGTTCGACACCGCATTCAGCTGATTCACGTTCACTGCATCCGTGCCCTGCGTGCCGGCTGCGACGTTGACGACCTGGCGCGCCGACTCCGTCGAACCGACCGCGACGACGTTCGACCGCCCGCCGTCGTTGCTGCCCGTGCCGATCGCGGCCGAATTGTTGCCCGACGCCGTCGAGCCCACGCCGATGGCGGTGGAACCGTTGCCCGATGCGAGCGCATTGTTGCCGACCGCCGTGCTGTTCGAGCCCGATGCCACCGCGCCCGACCCACCCGCCGACGAATTCGGGCCGGTCGAACCCGGCGGCACGTTCGTGCCGTTCGGGTTCGTCGTGTACTGCCCGCCGAGGTTGGTCGTGCGCTGGTCGATCAGCGTCGTCAGCTGGTTCGCGACCGAATCGAGCTGCGATACGTTCACCGCGTCCGTGCCGTTCTTGCCGGCCGCGAGGCCCGTGATCTGCCGGTTGCCGATGTTCACTTCGCCGGCCGACGATTGCGGGCTGCTCAGGCCGTACGCAACGTAGTTCGTCAGCGCGCCGACCGTCGTCAACGAACCTGCGCCCAACGCCACGCTGTTCGCGAACGTCGCGGACGCACCGGCGCCGAGCGCGAGCGCATCGGTCGCGTTGCCGAGCGCGCCGGAACCCAGTGCAACGCTGCCCACGCTGACCGCCTTCGCATTGGCGCCTTGTGCAACCGACTGCGCGCCCAACGCCGTCGCGCCGCTGCCGAGCGCGACCGCGTCGGCCTGCGCGGAACTCGCCGCCTGCCCGATCGCGACGCCGCCAGGGGCGGTCTGGTCGACGATCGCACCGTTGCCGATGCCCACGCCGTTGTCGCCGTTGACGACCGTCGTCGGCCCCACCGCGACCGATTCCGCGCCGACGGCGAGCGAATCCGCCGCCGTCGAATTCGCGTGGAAATACTTCTGGCCCGTGACCGCGAACGACTGCAATGCACCGGTGAGCTGCCGCACGGTGACCGCGTCCTGCTGGCCGGTGCCGTCCGCGACGTTGGTGATCTGGCGATACGTCTTGCTGGTCGCGTCGCCGACCGACACCGCGCCGAGCAGCGTCTGGTCCGTCGTGTTGAACGGGATCGCTGCGGTGCCGTTGCGGATGATGCCCGACGCCGGCGTCGTCGCACGGTCGGATACCGAACCCGAACCGAGCGCGATGCTGCCGTCCACCTTCGAGATCGCATTCGGGCCGATCGCGACGCTGTCGACGCCGAGCGCCTGGCTGTCCGGCGCGGTCGAGTTCGCGTGGAAATACTTGATGCCGTGCGCGTTGAGGTTGTCGATCGCCGAGCCGACGTTGTTGTTGATCGTCGTCGAGCCGTCGCTGTTGTACGTCACGTAAGACGGCGCGGAAATCTTCCCGGTCGTCGGATCGTAGGTGGCCCCGCCGCCGATCGCGCCCGCCGTGCTGTTGCCGAGGTTGGTGTTGTTGTTGGCGATCGAGCTGAGGCCGGTCGACAGCGAACCGATGCCGGTCGACGTCGCGGTGGACAGCGACGTCAGGTTGCTGTTCGTGCTCGACAGGCCGGTTGACAGCGAGCCGACGGTCGTCGAGGTCGACGTCGACAGCGACGCGATCGAGCTCGTGGTCGAACTGAGCCCGGTCGACAGCGACCCGATGCTCGTCGAGGTCGCGGTCGACAGCGACGTGACGTTGCTGTTCGTCGTGCTCAGGCCGGTGGACAGCGAGTTGATGCTGGTCGACGTCGAAGTCGACAGCGACGTGACCGTGCTGTTGGTCGAACTCAGGCCCGTGGACAACGAGCTGATGCCGGTCGAGGTCGATGTCGACAGCGACGTGACCGAACTGTTGGTCGAGCTCAGGCCCGTGGACAGTGAACTGATGCCCGTCGACGTGGATGTGGACAGCGACGTCACCGAACTGTTGGTCGAACTCAGGCCCGTGGACAGCGAACTGATGCCCGTCGACGTGGATGTGGACAACGACGTCACCGAACTGTTGGTCGAACTCAGGCCCGTGGACAGCGAACTGATGCCGGTCGACGTCGAAGTCGACAGCGACGTCACCGAACTGTTGGTCGAACTCAGGCCCGTGGACAGCGAACTGACGCCGGTCGACGTGGATGTCGACAGTGAAGCCACCGAGCTGTTGGTCGAACTCAAGCCGGTCGAAGCCGACGTGGACAGTGACGTAATCGCGCTATTGGTCGAAGACAGACCGGTCGACGTGGACGTCGACAATGAGCTAACGGCGCTGTTCGTCGAACTCAACCCCGTCGACAACGACGTGATGCCTGTCGACGTCGACGTGGACAGCGATGCGATCGAACTGTTGGCCGACGACAGGCCGGTTGAGGTGGACGTCGACAATGACGTCACTGCGCTGTTGGTCGAGCTCAGGCCGGTAGACAGCGAGTTGATACCCGTCGAGGTCGAGGTGGACAGCGAAGTCACCGAACTGTTGGTCGAGCTCAAGCCCGTCGAC
Source organism: Burkholderia sp. Ac-20392 (assembly GCF_017104585.1). Classification (NCBI taxonomy): domain Bacteria; kingdom Pseudomonadati; phylum Pseudomonadota; class Betaproteobacteria; order Burkholderiales; family Burkholderiaceae; genus Burkholderia; species Burkholderia sp. Ac-20392. The sequence goes on along the minus strand of NZ_JAAGPB010000011.1, from coordinate 33,759 downwards.
AACGAGCTGATGCCGGTCGAGGTCGACGTCGACAGCGACGTGATCGCACTATTGGCCGATGACAATCCGGTAGACGTGGACGTCGACAATGACGTCACCGAGCTGTTGGTCGAACTCAACCCCGTCGACAGCGAGCTGATGCCCGTTGAAGTCGACGTTGAAAGCGACGTGATCGCGCTATTGGCCGTCGACAGGCCCGTCGACGTGGAAGTCGACAACGACGTCACCGAGCTATTGGTCGAACTCAACCCCGTCGACAGCGAGCTGATGCCCGTCGAAGTCGACGTCGAAAGCGACGTGATCGCGCTATTGGCCGACGACAACCCCGTCGACGTCGAAGTCGACAACGAAGTCACCGCGCTGTTGGTCGAACTCAACCCGGTCGACAACGACGACACCCCCGTCGACAACGAACTGACACTCGACGCCGTCGAAGTCGACAGCGAATTCACCGCCTGATTCGTCGCATCGAGCTGCGACCCGTTGATCGCATCCGTGCTCGTCGAACTGATGCGCCCGGCCGCGACATTGGTGATCTGACGCTCGGTGCCTGCCGCCCCGACGCTGACGACGCTGGTCGGCGTCGTGCCCTTGAACGTGTACGTCACGCCGCCGATCGTCGCGCTTGCGGTCGGATTCGGCGCGGCCGTCGTCGAACCCGAACCGAGCGCGACATCGCCCGCATTGTTCGCGACGGCCGACGCACCGAACGCGACCGCACCGGCCGCCGCGGCCGTCGACGTATTGCCGAGCGCGAGCGAGCCGGTGCCCTGCGCGATGTTCGAATTGCCGATGGCAACCGCGCCGTCGCCGTTCGCCGTATTGTTCGACCCGGCCGTGACCGCGCCGGTGCCGATCGCGGTGCTCGGGTCGCCGATCGCCACCGCACCGTTGCCGCTAACCGTCTGTCCCAGACCGAGCGCAACGGCACCGAGGCCGCCCAGCACCTTCGAGTTGTTGCCCCCGGCAATCGAGCCTGCGCCCGCCGCGGCCGCGACCGAGTTGCTATCGCCGATCGCCACGGTGGAACCCGCCGCCGCGACGCTGTTGATGCCGATGGCCGTCGCATTCGTGGCCGACGCCGTCGCACCGGGCCCCAGGGCGCTCGCCGACACGCCGCTCGCAAGCGCGAGATTGCCGAGCGCGGTCGCAAACTGCTGCGTCGCGCTCGACTGCACGCCCATCGCGATCGAACTGACGCCGGACGCGTTGGCGTTCAGGCCGAACGCCATCGCGGTATCGGCGCCGGCCGTCGTGGCCGAGCCCAGCGCGATCGAACTGGTGCCGAGCGACTGCGTGCCCGACCCCGGTACGCCGGCCGTCCCGCCCCAGCCGATCGCGATCGACGTCACGCCCTTCGCGCCGCTGTTGATGCCCATCGCGATGCTGGAATTCCCGGTCACCAATGAGCCGCTCCCCACGGCGACGCCTGACGCGCCCGTGCTCGTCGCCTGGTTGCCGATCGCGACGTTGCCCGTACCGGTCGCGTGCGTCGCATAGCCGAGCGCGACGCTTTGCGCACCGACCGCGCTCGCCCCGAGCCCGAGCGCGGCCGAGTACTGGCCGGAAGCCAGCGCATTGTTGCCGAGCCCGATGGCCGACACGCCGGTCGCCGCCGCGCCGCTGCCCATCGCCGTCGCCCCGCTTTGCGTCGCACTGGCGAGGTTGCCGATGGCAACCGAGTAATCGCCCGACCCGATCGCCTGCACGCCCATCGACGCGCTGTTGACGCCGGTCGCCTGCGCGTTGATGCCGACGGCCGTCGATGCATCACCCATCGCATGCGCGCCCGGGCCGAGTGCCGTGGCCGACACGCCCTGTGCCGTCGACAGGTTGCCCAATGCGGTGGAATTCGTCTGCGCGGCACTCGAGCCGACACCGATCGCGATCGACGAGACGCCGCCAGTGGCCGTGCCGCCATCCGGGTTGTACTGCGCGTGCGCGCCGGCATGGAACAGCGCGAAATACGCGGACGCCATCAGCGCGGTGAGCCGCCTGAGCGTCGGAGCCGAAGGCGTGCCCGCGCGCGCCGCGGCTCCTCCGTCCACCGCACGCTCCGGCGTGCCACGCGACGACGCGACGCGCTTGCCGCGCGCACGATCAAGCTCCGAAGCCGCAACCCAGGCTCCCAATGCTTCGTTCCAGATCGACTTGAACGACTTGTTCATCTTGTCTTCCCTCGGTTCTCATGTGCTGGATGACGCAACGGCGAACACGGCAGCCGGCGAGAACGTCCTCTACACATTCCCATCCGTCTCGCGACGCCCCGCTACTCACTTTGGATCACTAACTAAACAGCCGGGTAACGCTGCACGACACGCGCGATGGATATCGCGATCACGCAATCGTGCGCCGCCCGTGCCGGTCGACACGATGCAAGGCGACGATCGCCGGTTATCGAATCACGGAAGCCGACACGGCAAGCCCGGCAGCAAGACGCTGGGCGTGCAGTTCAACCGCACGCGCGTGCGCCATCGCGCCGAACCCGCGACGACCTCGAATCTCATGGGAAAGCGTCACTCGGACGCCAGATGGGCGGAAGCCGGCCCGCACCCGAGGGCGGCCCGCCCTGTTTCATTCAGGAGGAGGATGACGCCATGCGATCCCCGGGACTGAAGCACGCGCCGCCGGATCGTGCGAACCGGTGCGTTGGCCTGTCATGCCTGCTGTATTCATCGTTTTCGTGCCCGCCTGATTCGAAAGCGCGCCGCGCGCGACCGTCCCCCGATGGATCGAACCCTCGGACGGCCCATGCGCAGCCACTCACCCTTTCCGTCCGGCATTCAAACGCATTTTCCGGATTCCCGGAACAGCATCGATGACTTGCCGGACGACCCCTGCACCGAATTAATCGAGCGAATTTCCTTGACGATTTCGTCTCGACCGGCGCCCCATACCCAACCACACTCCACCACTCACCAACTTCTCTTATATAGCAACGTATTGGGTGAATGATGAAATCTGCTTTATCCTCGTGCCCGCCATTCGTTTGTCGATGCGATCCCATATCATGGGATCGCGCATCAATCAATGTCTCATTGGTATCGCATGCATCGGAATTGAACCTCGGCCTGCGACCCACGCGATCCAGACCGTTTCAAAGAACCGATTCCAGCCGCGCCGGGGCTAGTGTGCGGGCATCCGCCGGAACGAACCTTTTCCAGAGCGGAAAAATACTTTTCCGGAGCGGACGGCATTTGCATTAATACATTCCGGAGCAAATTGCGATTTCCTGACTAACACGATTCCAATCATTCATTGTAAAAAAATTAATCAATCAAACCACATCTACTTCATATTCTTTACATGGAACGCATCAACTTGCAGACGCCCGAGAAATTGATTCCTCACCTGCGGCAATTCAATTTGCTACAAATTAATCCGGAAATAAAGACCGATCATTAAAAATCAATTCGGCACGTTTTTCCGCCCCCATTTCATTTGACGGAACGCCGAGGCGACCGACACGCAACGCCCTGTCGCACAAGCCCCCACGGGGCGCGCGGAATCCTCACAATATGAGCTGTTGTCGGCATATAATTTTTCGCAACAATCGCGCAGACAGCGATGCCTCATCCTGACCGGCCACCCTTCCACCGCATCCGCAACCATGTCATCCCGCTCGTCCAGTTCGGCGTCGCCTCGTCCCACGCCTGATCTTGCTGACGCACATATTCTTGTCGTCGACGATCGCCCGAACGACCTGCGGCTCCTGACCGAAATCCTGCGCGCCGCACGGTGCCGGATCAGCGTCGCGTTCGACGGGCTGCAGGCGTATCACCGCGCCCAGGCGATCGCGCCCGACCTGATCCTGATGGATGTCCGCATGCCGCGCATGGACGGCTTCGCAGCGTGCCGCCTGCTGGCGTCGACGCCTTCGACGCAATCGATTCCGGTCATCATCCTGACGGCCGCGGGCGATCTCGAGGATCGGATCGCCGGGCTCGAAACCGGCGCGATCGACTACATCATCAAGCCGTTCGAGCCGACCGAAGTGCTGGCCCGGATCCGCAATCACCTGAAACGGGCGCGGCGCAGCCAGCCGTTCGCGCATCTGCCCGAGTTGCCCGACAACCCCGATGCGGCCCTCGTGCGCGCGGCGTCCGAGGTCCTGCTGCGCGACCTGCGCCATCCGCCGGCGCTCGAGGAGCTCGCCCGACAGGTCGGCACGCACGAAAAGCGCCTGTCCCGCGTGTTCCGCGACCATCTCGGCCAGACCGTGTTCGAATATCTGCGCGACACGCGCCTGCGCGCCGCGATGCACTTCCTCGCGGAGACGTCGATGGGGATCGGCGACATCGCCGAGGAAATCGGCTTTTCCACGCCCGGCAACTTCGCGACCGCCTTCCGTGAACGCTTCGGCATCACGCCGTCCGACTGGCGGCGCCAGCGCCATGCGGTCAATGCCCCGCCCGCCACACCCGGGGAGCACCACCACGATGTTTAGGCGCCACGCGGCATGGGCAGCCGGATGTCGCGCGATGCTGCTGCTTCTGCTCGCGATGGCCGTCACCTGCGCGACGGCGCGCGCCGCGTCGACGCCGAATCCCGCGCAACTGGACGCCGTGTCGGTATTCGAGGACGCGAGCACGACGATGTCCGCCGATCAGGTCGCCGCACGGCTCGCCGATCCGGTTCATGGCACGCCGGTGGCCGGCACGTCGTCGTTCAACGTCGAGTTCTCGCGATCGGCGTGGTGGATCCGCGCCACGCTGACCAACCGCGACAGCGCCGCGCGCCCGCTGGTGCTCGCGATTCGCGACGCGCGCGTCGACCAGGTGGATTTCTATATCGGCCAGAACGGCCGGTGGACACTCGACAGCCGCTTCCCGGCCACCAGCGCCGGCGGTGATGTCGCCGGGCCGCCGTCGCGCTACCCGACGCTCGACGTCACGCTGCGCGCCGGCGAAAGCCTCCCCGTGCTGATCCGCGTCACGTCGCGCAAGGAAATGCGGCTCGCGCCGGCCGCGTTCACGCATGCGGCGTGGGATGCGCTCGAACGGCGCGCGACGATGTGGGACTTCGGCTTCTTCGGCGGGCTGCTCGCGCTCATGTGGTGCGCGCTGCTGGTCGGGTTCTTTTCGCGCAGCGGCGTGTTCCACGTGCTGGCCGCGCTGGCGCTGGGCACGACGCTGTTCGAAGCGGCTTACCGCGGCTATCTGGCGATGGCCTTGCCGCCTGCGCTGCGTGAATGGTCGGCGCGCGGCGAAGTGATCTTCGCGTACCTGGCGGTCTCCTGCTTCATCGTGTTCATCCTGATGGTCGCCCGGCGCGAGCAGACGAAGCTGCCGATGCGCGCGATCTACATGGCGTTCCTCGCGCTCGAAGCCGTCGGCCTGGTCGGCGCCGCGTGCGGCGACCTGCTGACGTTCACGTGGTTCTGTCTGCGGCTGAACGCGCTGGTCGGGATCGTCAACATCAGCCTCGCGCTGATGCTCGCGATCCGCCGGACGCCGACCGGCCGCGTGATGCTGATTGCCATCGCGATCGCCACCTTCAACATGCTGATCCGCGTGCTCGACGGCATGAACACGCTGCCGCCCGCGCTCAACTGGCTGAAATCCGACATCTTCCCGAACCCCGTCATCGCGGTCATCGGTCTCGCCACGCACCTGCTGGTGCTGGCCGCATGGATCCACCACGTCGGCCGCCAGCGCACCGAGGCGAGGAAGCGGCTCGAGCACTGGCAGCTCACCGAACAGGATCGCCTGCGCGACGAAGTCGCACGACGCACGCTCGCGCTCAACGACGCGCTGCAACAGGTGACGACCCACATGCAGCAGAAGATCGAGACGCTCGGCTACGTCAGTCACGACCTGCGCGCGCCGCTGTCCACGATCAACGGTTACGCGAAGCTGCTGCTGCAAGGCGCGACGCACGGTCAGGCGCGGCTGATCCGGTCGATCGACCGCAGCATCCGCTACCAGCTCACGCTGATCGACGAGCTGCTCGCGTTCACGAAGGCCGAGCTGCAGCCGCTCGGCGTGTCGCCGGATGCAACCGACCTGCCCGGCCTGCTCGACGACATCGGCCACTACGCGGTCGCGCTGTGCGCGCAGCAGGACAACCGGTTCGTCTACCGGCCGGCCACGCCGCTGCCGCGCACGGTGTCGATCGACGGCATGCGGCTGCAGCAGGTGCTGCTCAACCTGCTGTCCAATGCGTCGAAGTTCACGCGCGACGGCACGGTCACGCTGTCGATTCATGCCGCGCGCGAAGGCGACACGTGGCGCGTGCGGTTCGAAGTGGCCGATACGGGCATCGGGATCGACATCAGCGGAAACCGCGACATCTTCCGTGCGTACCAGCAGGTGCAGGCCGTGAACGGCGGCACCGGGCTCGGCCTGTTCATCGCGCAGCGCATCGTCGGCGCGATGGGTGGCGAGCTGGCCGTGGCCAGTCAGCCGGGCGTCGGCACGGCCTTCTCGTTCGCGATCGTCGCGCCGGCCGTCGGGCACGCGCTCGTGCCGGTATCGGAACTCGTCCGGCGGTTTGATCCGGACAGCGATGGCGAACCGGCGCTCCCCGCGCCCGCGATGCCGTGCCCGCCCGACGCGGCGCTCGACCAACTGATCCTGCTGGCCGACAACGGGCAGTTGACCGATATCGAGGAATGGCTCGGCCAGTATGCGGACGAGCCGGATTACGCGGCCTTCGTGCAGGACGTGCGCGAACACCTCGATGCACTGGACCTGGACGCGATCGGGAAGCTGGCCGGCTCGCTGAAAGAGGCGCGCGGCGCCGCTACGTCGTTCGACGCCGAAACGGACACCGCCGGGCCGGCCTGAATCCGTCGCGCACCCGGTTCCATACGGACCGGATGCCGCGCGGGCGAATCAGCGCAACGCGCCCTTCGCGCGCAGTTCGTGGCCGATGCGCACGATTTCGCGCTCGCCCTCCACCAGCGCGGCTGCACTCGTGTGCACCGAGTAGTTGCCCAGATGCAGGTCGTGCGGATGCGGGACGGCCGTGCCGACCACGAAGCGCACATCGGTCGCCGCCTCGAATTCGATCGGGGCGTCGGACGCATCGAACACCACCAGTTCGCCCTGCCCGACCGGATCCGGAACGCGCAAGCTGCCGTCCATCACCGCGGTCCAGCCGACGGTGCAGCCCGGCTGCGGCCGGCAGGTCCAGCGCTCGCCGGCCTTGAGCTGCACGACGACGTAGTGCATGCCCGGCGGCGCATCGATCGGGCTGACCGCGTCGCCGCTGCGGCCGAGCAGCACGCGCGCCGGGCCGTCCGACGGGATGTCGGCGATCGACAGGTGCTGACTGAAGGCCGGCGCCAGCTCGCGTTCCGGCGGCAACGCGACCCACAGCTGGAACACCTTGACCGGCGGCACGACGGTGCCGGTATGCCAGACTCCGCGCCCGGCGCTCATCCATTCGATGTCGCCCGCGACGGTCGTGCCTTGGTGGCCAGTGGATTCGGCATAGCTGCCTCGACCGTCGATCACGAGCGTGAGCGTGGCGATCCCCGAATGCGGATGCCAGCCGAAGCCCGACCCGAGCGACGCCTGCGTATCGACCAGATCGAGAAAGACGAACGGCTTGATCATCTCGCCGACGTCGGACGGGCTCACCATCCGCACGATCGGCCCGTGTGCGCGGCCGCGTGTGCGGAAGATGACGTGACGGCCGGCGACGGCAACGTCGGCGGGCTGCGTGGCATGTGACATGGTGATTCTCCGGTGGTCGGCTCGGTCGCGTGGCGTCAGGCCGCGAGCGCGGCCGCCGCTTCCTTCGCCGAGGCGATGGCGCCGCTGCGCAGGTCGGGCCCCATCGCCACGCCTTCCGCACGGATGAACGTGATGTCCGTGATGCCCAGGAACCCGAACGCGGTTTTCAGATAGGTTTCCTGATGATCGAACGCCGCAGCAGGCGACCCTTCGCTGTACACGCCGCCGCGCGACGATGCGACGACCAGCTTCTTGCCGCCGCACAACCCGACCGGCCCGTTCTCGCCGTAACGGAACGTCGTGCCGGCCACCGAGATGCGGTCGATCCACGCCTTCAGTTGCGAGGCGATGCCGAAGTTGTACATCGGTGCGCCGATCACGACGATGTCCGCCGCGAGAAATGCGTCGAGCGCGCGCTGGCCGATCTCGACGTCCGCCTTCAGCGCGTCGGAAATCGGGGCGCCTTGCGCGGCGGCCAGATGGTCCGCCGTCAGATGGCCGATCGGCGTGGCGGCGAGATCGAGGCGCGTGACCGTAAGGCCCGGATCGCGGGCACGGAACGTCGCGACGACTTCCGCCGACAGTTCGCGGCTGACGGAGCCCTGGCCGAGGATGCTGGAATCGATATGGAGCAGGTTCATACGTGTGTTCTCCGAACGGAATTACTGCTTGAGCGCTTCGGCCGTGATCAGCAGCTTCGTCTTCATCCTGAAGCCGTACTGCTTGCCGTAGTCGAGGCCGAAATCGCTGCGGTCGAATTCGCCGACGGCGTCGACACCGCACACTTCACGCTTGAGCATCGGGTGCGGCATGCACTTGAACGAATCGATCTTCAGCGTGACCGGCTTCGTGACGCCGTGCAGCGTCAGGTTGCCGACCACCGACACCGGCTTGTCGCCGTCGAACTTGATCGCGCCCTTGTAGTTCGCCTGCGGGAACCTGGCGACGTCGAAGAACTCGGCCGTCTGCAGATGCTCGTCGAGCTTCGTGCTGCCGGTGTGGATCGACGCGATGTCGGTCGTCACGTCGACGGTGCCCGTCTTCGCTGCGCGGTCGAGCGTCACGGTGCCGCTCGACTTGTCGAACTTGCCGCGCCAGACCGACACGCCGCCCATATGGTCGGCCTCGAAGCTCGGGTACGTGTGGCTCGGGTCGAACTGGTAGGTCGCGCTTTCGGCAAAGGCCGACAGCGACAGCGAAGCGGCCAGTGCGCCCGCTGCAATCATCCAATGCTTCTTCAACTCTTTCTCCCTGGAACGTAAAGGTTCGTCTGTAGCGTGAGAGGAGTATGGCGATGGAAGCTGCTTTACACTAGACGGATAAATAGGATTTGATTAATCCATTTTTGGAGGAATCCGATGCTCGATCTGAATGACCTCGCGCTGTTCGTCCAGGTCGTCCGCGCCGGCAGCTTCTCGGAGGCCGCGCGCCGCCTGCGCATGCCGGCCAATACGCTGAGCCGGCGCATCGACCAGCTCGAGGGGCAGCTCGGCACGCGCCTGCTGCATCGCTCGACCCGCAAGCTCGCGCCGAGCACCGAGGGGCAGGCGCTGTTCGAGCGCTATGCGCCGGCGCTCGACCGGATCTTCGAGATCGAACGACTGCATGCGGACGGGCAGGAACCGTCCGGCACGGTGCGCGTGACCGCGATGGCCGGCCTGTTCGAAATTTTCCGGCTGGAATGGCTGGCGGAGTTCTATGCGCGCTATCCGCAGATCAGCATCGACTTCCTGCTCGACGACACGCCGTCCGACCTGATCGGCGAGCGCATTGATCTCGCCTTGCGCATGGGGATCGAGACCGGCGGCAGCTTCCGCGTGCGCCGGATCGCACCGGGCACGATGATCCTCGCCGCCAGCCCCGCGTATCTGGAACGGCGCGGGGCGCCGCGCACGCCGCGCGACCTGGCCGACCACGACTGCCTGACGGTGTCCGGCCGCCAGGGCCGCAGCATGTGGCGCCTGCAAGGGCCGCGCGGCACCCAGGAAATCTCGATCGACAGCCGCTTCTCGGTCAACGACATGCGCGTGGTGGTGCAGGCCTGCATCGCCGGGCTCGGGGTCGCGCTGCTGCCGCAGTTGCTCGCCGAACCGGGCATCGAGCAGGGCAAGCTGGTGCGCGTGCTGCCTTCCTATCGACGGTCGAGCAGCGACCTCGGGCTGCAGCTCGTCTATACGAGCCGGCCGCCGTTGGCGCCCGCCGTCACGGTGTTTGCCGATTTCCTGCTGGAAAAGCTGGGCGAAGCAATGCCCGGGCAGGTGAAGAATGCTGCTGGTCGATAACGTTCCGTAGTTGCTACGGCAACGCCGACGTCGCGGTTCAGCGACGATCCGCGAGTTGTTCGCTGAGTTCGCTGAGTTCGCTGAGTTCGCTCGGTTCGCGCAACTGCGTGGCGGCGACGGCGTCGATCGCCCCCGGCAACGGGCCATCCCGCGGCCGACAATCAGCAGATGCCCCGTTCGCCAGATCGACGCTTCGCCGTACGCGCCGCCGCCCGCTTCGCCGTTACGCGCTCAACCGGCGTTGTGCTCGATCAGGAAGCGTTCCCGGCGCCCACCCTTGATCCAGCCGGGCTCACGACCGCGCCCGTTCCAGGTCGCGCCGGTCTTCGGATCGCGATACCTGGGCACCGACGCGGTCCCTCGCGCGCCCCTCTTTCCGGTGCCGCCCGGGCGGCCGAATATCTGACTCGCGGTCAGCCCGTATTCGGCGACACGGTTGCGAACCTCCTGTATGACGACCTCGAGTTCGGCGAGCCGCGCTTCCTCGACACGCTTCATCAACTCGTCGGCTTGCGCCTTCAATTCGCGATAACCGGACATGCACTTCCTCCACACTTTCATTGCGTTATAAAAGACCGAATGGGCGCGACCGACGTGGCGCCGGCGATGCGCAACGCGGTGTCGCGACTCGCGAAGCCGGAACGTCCATTCGGGAAACCCGGAAAGCGGATCACGCGCGCCCCGGCGCGTGCTCGATGCGAAATTCACAGAACAACTCGCCGCTCGCCGCAATTGCCTCGATCTGATCCGGCGTCAATGTAACGATGGACGCGGCAATGTCGTCCGAGATACCCAATTGCCGCTTGCCCTGCTCGTAATCGGCTCGCAACATGCGCTGCGCCAACACGAGATAGGCGCGGTTGAATTCCGCGATTGCATCAAAGATATCGCCCTGTCCGGTCATGGCCGCTCCCGAGCCGACGGCGGTTCCGTGGCCGCCAAATGTGGCGCCGCGACCGTTCCGTCCAATAGTAGATGCCCGAATCTATGTCATGCGGCCGGCGTCATCCCGACAATTCCTAGATGGCATCCGACACACTGGAAACCGGCATTCGCATTTCGCGAATCGACATTCGCCGCTGGCGGATTCAGCCTAGATTCGGTCACCTCCGGAAACCCGAACGCCCCTACGATTTTCCGACGGCGCGCGGACCCGTTCGCGCGATCGGCGCAGCGCCGGCGACCGACGACGGTATTCGCGCGTCGCCGCCTGCCATCGGCATTGTTGGTAACAGTCCTGAACGGATGGAATCCGAAAATCATGTTGAAAGTGACGAAAGCCGTATTTCCGGTTGCCGGTCTCGGCACGCGATTTCTGCCTGCGACCAAGGCCAGCCCGAAAGAGATGCTGCCTGTCGTGGACAAACCGCTCATTCAATATGCGGTCGAAGAAGCCATCGACGCCGGCATCACCGAAATGATCTTCGTGACCGGCCGCAGCAAGCGGGCGATCGAAGACCACTTCGACAAATCCTATGAGATCGAGGCCGAACTCGAAGCGCGCGGCAAGGAAAAACTGCTGTCGCTCGTGCGCAGCATCAAACCGAGCCACGTCGACTGCTTCTACGTGCGCCAGGCCGAAGCGCTGGGGCTCGGCCATGCCGTGCTGTGCGCGGAAAAGCTCGTCGGCGACCAGCCGTTCGCGGTGATCCTCGCCGACGACTTGCTGGACGGCCCCACGCCCGTGCTGCGCCAGATGATCGACGTATTCGATCACTATCACGCGTCGGTGATCGGCGTGGAGGAAATCGCGCCCGAGGCATCGAAATCCTATGGCGTCATCGACGGCAAGCGCTGGGAGGACAACCTCTTCAAGCTGTCCGGGATCGTCGAGAAGCCGGAGCCTGCGAAGGCGCCGTCGAATTTCGGCGTGGTCGGCCGCTACGTGCTGAAGCCGAAGGTGTTCGAACATCTGCGTGCATTGCGGCCGGGCGCCGGCGGCGAACTGCAGTTGACGGACGCGATCCAGTCGCTGCTGACCGACGAGCAGGTGCTCGCGCATCGCTACGACGGCACGCGCTTCGATTGCGGCAGCAAGCTCGGCTATCTGAAGGCGACGGTCGAGTTCGCGTTGCGTCACCCGGAGGTGGCCGCGGATTTCGAGAGTTATCTGGCCATGCGCCTGTCGGCGCTGCAGGCTGCCTGAGCGCGTCCGTCGGAAACGCAGTCATGTGGGCGGCCGTCAGCGATCTCGGCGACGCGGCATTGACCCTGCCGCTTGCCGTCGCGTGCATCGTCTGGCTGACGCGCTCGAACGCCGGGCGGCACGGCGCGGCGGCGTGGACGCTGATGCTGGCCGCGGGCATGGCGCTGGTCGGCGCCACCAAGTTGCTGTATGCCGGCTGCGGCATCCAGGTTCGCGCGCTCGATTTCCGCGTGATCAGCGGACACACGATGCTGGCGTCGGCGGTATGGCCGATGACCTGTGCGTTTGCGCTGGCCGGCTGCACGCCGATCCGGCCGGGCACGTCGCTGTCGCTCGGGCTGGCGCTCGGTGCGCTGATCGGCGTCGCCCGCGTGTTCGACGATGCGCATACGCCGTCGGAAGTCGTCGCCGGCTGGATCGTCGGCTCCATGGTCGCGCTGTCGTTCGTGTGGCGGCACGGTGCACCGCGCGTCGACGCCCGGTATCGCCTGCTCGCCACCGGGTCGCTGCTTGCCGTGTCGGCCGTCGCCTATGGCCGTCACGCGCCGATCCAGGCCGCGATCGAGCTGTACTCGCCATTTCTGTGCGGGCGCTTCGTCATGCCGCCCTGACGGTCGCAACTCCGCGTGGCCGTGCCGTGCGACGACGCGAAGTGTCCGCTCGACCGGCGGGCGCGCGCCCGATCCGCGTGGCCGATCCCGCCGGAAAGAGACAGAACCTCGCCGCGATCGGACAACCTGGCTCGCCCGGCCGTCGAGCCATCTATGCTTGTTCGCCTGAATGCGCGCCCGCCGTCCCGCACCGCGGGCGCGCATGCCTCGTGCGAACCGGCGAGCCCGCCCTGCCTGACGGGCGTCCCGCCCATGTCGCACGGCCACTCGCCGCGCGGCGCCGGAACGGCCGGCATGCGGCACATCCGGATTCCCCGATCGGGCGCACGCATGTCGACCTTGCTATTTTCAGCCAGCGTATTGTTCTTCTCCCTCAATGCGTTCAGCGTACGGGCGACCTTCGTCGCGTACTTCCTGCTCTGCGCGCTCGCGTTTCTCCGGGCGCCGACCTTGATGACGCGCCAGCGGCACCTGTTTCCGGTTTGCGCGTACTGGCTGATCAGCACCTGTGTCGCGTTCATCCTGTCCGCGTTCGGCGATTTCTACGTGAACTTCTACATCAAGTTCCTGCTGATCCAGACGTATATCGCACTGAGTTACTGGATGTTTGCCGGCGGCGTACTCACGCGGCACTCGCTCGACGTGGCGTGCAGGACGCTGATTTACGTCCACGCCGTGTTCTTCACGTTTCAACTCGTCTACTACCTCGCGACCGGCAACTTCATCGACTTCGACAGCTATATCCGCGAATCCGACTCCGAAGCGCTCTACGCGACCAAGGCACTGAGCGACAGCCTGATTTCGATCCGCGCGTTGGGCCTGTATTCCGAACCGTCCTTCTATGCGATGACCGTCGTGCCGAGCGCGGTGATCCTGCTGCTGTCGCAGCGACGCATGACGCTCGCGCCGATCGTTGGGTTCGCCACCGCGCTGCTCAGCTTCTCGGTCGCATCGATGGCCGTATGCGCGGCGCTGTGCGGGCTGCACGTCCTCACCGGGCGCGGGCGGCTGCGGACCCGGATCGCCGTCATCGTCGTCGCGCTCGCCTGCGTGCCATGGCTCTACAGCGTGTACGACCAGCGCGTCAACCAGTCCGTCGACTACGATGCGGTCGGCAGCCGGACGCTCGTGCTGACCGAACTGACCGAGCGCGACGCGGTCGCCGGCGTGTTCGGCGGCGGCCTGTTCTGGGACGAACGGAACAACGTCGGGAAAACGCACCTGCGCGGCTACCAGGTGCGGGACAGCTCGTTCTACATCTACCTCGTGTTCGCCGCGGGCGCCGGCGGTTTCGCCGCGTTCTTCGGTACGCTGTTCGTGCTGTTTCGTCGCAAGGGCAGACGGAAATACCTGCTCTATCTGCTGCCGATCCTGCTGTTCAAGTATCACGTCCTCTATGGCATGCTCTGGCTCACCCTGCTGCTGTTCGTCGTGCTGGCCGACCAGGACGCGCCACGCAGGCGCATCGTCGAACGCCCGGGCCCGAGCGCGTCCGGCGGCACACCGCTGGTACACATGACATGACCTCATACCGATATCCGCCGTCCCTGGTCGCGGCGACGCGGTCGATCCTCGCGGTGCTGTGCGTGTGCGGCACGGTGACGGCATCGCACGCCGAGCCCGTGCCCGCGCCGCCGGGCCAGGTCGTCGCGCACAGCCGGGCGGCCACGCGCGTTTATCTCGGCTCGCCGTCGCTGGCCGTGCTGCCGAACGGCGACTATGTCGCGACCTTCGACACGTTCGGCGCCGCCGCGTCGCAAAACCACGTGTCCGTGTTCACGTCGCACGACAAAGGCGCGACGTGGTCCAGGCTCGGCGACGTGCCGGATCAATACTGGTCGTCGCTGTTCGTGCTGAACGGCGCGCTGTACCTGATGGGCACCAACCGCTCGATGGGCACGCCGTCGATTCGCCGATCCGACGACGGCGGCGCAACCTGGACCACACCGGTCGATGCGGCCACCGGGATGCTGCCGTATCCGGGCCGCTATATCACCGGGCCGGTTCCGGTGCTCGTCGACCGCGGGCGGGTCTGGCGCGCGTACGAAAGCGTCGAGGACGGCGACCTGCGCGCGCTGGTGATGTCCGCGCCCGCCGATCGCGATCTGCTCGATGCGCGCAACTGGCGCGCGTCCGTTCATCTGCCGTCGGACAAGCGCTGGCTCGACGGCAAGTTCGAATCGTGGGAAGAAGGCAACGTCGTCGGCAGGCCAGGCGCTGCACCCGCCGTCATGCTTCGCGTGAATACCGCGAACGGCCCGGAGAAGGCCGCGCTGGTCGCGACCGGCGGGGACGGCCGGACGCTGTCGTTCGACCCGGCGCGCGACTTCGTCGACCTGCCGGGCGCCGGAAAGAAATTCACGATTCGCTTCGACCCGCGGTCGAAACAGTACTGGACGATCACGAACGCGGTGCCGAAAAGCGTCGGCCAGACGAACCTCGAGCGCGTCCGCAACACGCTGGTGCTGTTGTCCTCCGCCGATCTCAGGCAGTGGACCGCCCGGCGGGTCCTGCTGCAACACGCCGACGCAAAACGGCACGGCTTCCAGTACGTCGACTGGCAATTCGACGGCGACGACCTCGTCGCGGTGCTCCGCGTCGCGTTCGACGACCCGGAAGGCGGTGCGGCGAGCCAGCACGACTCGAATTTCATTACGTTCCTGCGCGTCCCCCGCTTTCGCCAGGACGCCGCATCCAGGGCGCTGACGCAAAGCCTGCAGTAGCACGCCGCCGCCCGTGCACGGGCGCGCGTCGAGCGCCCGCGCCTACTTCTTGAATACGCCGACGATGCGTGTGCCGTCGGACACCAGCAACGCGCCGATCCGCTGCTGCTGCATCAGCAGCAACGCATCCTCGACCCGCGTGCCGGGCGGCACCGTGGACGGCTCGATCGACATCAGGTCGGCCGCCGTGCGCCGCAGGACGCCATCGCCGTGCCGCTCGATCGCGCGGCGGACATCGCCGTCGGTCACGATGCCCCAGCCGGTGTCCCGCTTCACGATGGCGAGCCCGAGCCGCCCGCGCGTCATCGCGTCCAGCACGTCGAGCGTCGACGTGTCCTCCGTCACGAACGGCAGGTCCCCGCACGCCATTTCGTCGTCGACGGTGGACAGCAGCCGGCGGCCGAGCGAGCCGCCGGGATGGAAGCGTGCGAAGTGTTCGGGCTGGAAACCGCGCGCCCGCATCAGCGTGACCGCCAGTGCGTCGCCCATCGCGAGCGTCGCCGTCGTCGACGCGGTCGGCGCGAGCTGCAGCGGGCACGCCTCGCGTTCGACGCCAATGTCGAGATGGACCCGCGCGGCGCTCGCGAGCGTCGACGACGGATTGCCGGTCAGCGCGATCAGGTCGTTGCCGTTGTTCCGCAGGAACGGAATCAGCTTGATCACCTCGTCGGTTTCTCCCGAATTCGAGATCGCGAGAAACGTATCGTCCGGCGTCACCATGCCCAGATCGCCGTGATAGGCCTCCCCCGGATGCATGAAGAAGCCGGGCGTCCCCGTACTCGACAGCGTCGCGGCGATCTTCCGGCCGACGATACCGGACTTGCCCATGCCGCACACGACGACGCGGCCGCGCGACCCGAGGATGGTCTCGACCGCCGCGTCGAAATTCGCGTCGAGACGCGCGGCGACGCCGGCCAATGCCCGCGATTCGATCTCGAAGACCTGCCGGGCGGATTCAATATGGTTCTGTCTCATCTTGGGTTTGCCGTTTGAGAAGGGAGACGACGCGAGCCACGTCGTCGGGCGTATCGACGCCGGCCGGCGGCGCATCGGGCCAGCGCATCACGTCGATCGGCATGCCGAGCCACAGTGCGCGCAACTGCTCGAGCTGCTCCAGTTGCTCGAGTTCGCAGGGCGCGGTATGCGCCAGTGCCTGCAACGCTGCATTGGCATAACCGTACAGACCGATATGCCGCAGGTGCCCGCCGAGGTTCGCACCCGCCGGCCGGCCGTCGCGACAGAACGGGATCGCCGCGCGCGAGAAGTACAGCGCACGGCCGCGGCGATCGACGACGAGCTTGACGATGCCCGGTTCGTCGAGCAGCGCGGCATCGCCGATCGGGCACGCCACCGTCGCGATGCCGAGGTCCGGCGCCGCCACGCAGAAACCTGCGAAGGCCTTCAGCAGCGTCTCAGGCACGAGCGGCTCGTCGCCCTGCACGTTGAGCACCACGTCGGTGTCGGGCCAGCCGGACGCACGCGCGAGTTCCGCCGCGCGGTCGGTGCCCGACGCATGATGGGCGCCGGTCATCGCGAAACGGATGCCGCGCGCGTCGAGCGCTTCCGCGATGCGGGCGTCGTCGATCGCGACGACGATGTCCGCACCGGGCAGCGCGCGGCTCACACGGGCATGCACGCGGGCGATCATCGGCTCGCCGTCCAGGTCGACGAGCGGCTTGCCCGGCAGGCGGGTCGAACCGTACCGGGCCGGAATCACGACATGAAGCGGGCGCCCGTTATTGAATGACGTCATGACCGCTCCATTGTTCGAGCAACGGCCGGTACGCATCGTCGAGCGACAAGCCCGCGCCGACCAACACATGTTCGGCCACCTCGCGCGCCACGCCGCGGCCGCCGGCCGTGCCGGCGACATGATCGACGCGCGCCCGGACGAGGTGATGCGCGTCGGCCGGCGCATACGACACGCCGACGCGTTCGATGACCGGCAGATCGTTCACGTCGTCGCCGACATACGCGATCTCGCGGTCGTCGATCCGCTCCCGCGCCTTGATGTCCGCGTAGCCGGCCGCCTTGTCGTCGCACCCGGTCACCAGCACGTCGACGCGAAGCTGCGCCGCCCGCCACGCCAGCGCGCCGCTGTGCTTGCCCGACAGGATGCCGCTGCGGATGCCGTGCGCGCGCAGCAGCGCCACCGCCACGCCGTCATGCGCGTGAAAGCGCTTCATGACCTCGCCGTCGGCCGTCACGTGCAACGTGCCGTCGGTCAGCACGCCGTCGACGTCGAACAGCACCAGGCGCACGGGCCCGCGATACGTCGCGCCGCTCACCGGATATCGAGCGGCGGAAACCGCTTGACCAGATCGTCCACCGCCTTGACCTGCTGCAGGAACGCGTCGAGTTGCGCGAGCGGCAGCGCGCTCGGGCCGTCGCAGCGCGCGTGGTCGGGCTCCGGATGCGCTTCGAGGAACAGGCCGGCCAGCCCGACCGCCATCCCGGCGCGCGAGAGATCGAGCACCTGGCGCCGCCGGCCGCCCGATGCGGCGCCGTGCGGATCGCGCATCTGGAGGCTGTGCGTGACATCGAAGATCACCGGGCAGTCGCCCGTCGCGTCGCGCATCTGGCGGAACCCCAGCATGTCCACGACGAGATTGTCGTAGCCGAAGGACGCCCCGCGCTCGCACAGGATCACCTTGTCGTTGCCGGCTTCACGACACTTCGATACGACGTGCTCGATCTGCGTCGGGCTCATGAACTGCGGCTTCTTGATGTTGACCGCGTTGCCGGTCCGCGCGATCGCGACCACGAGATCCGTCTGGCGCGCGAGGAACGCCGGCACCTGCAGCACGTCCACGACGTGCGAGGCCGGTTCGGCCTGCCACACCTCGTGCACGTCCGTGATCACGGGTACGCCAAACCGCAACTTGATCTCTTCGAAGATCCTGAGCCCCTCGTCGAACCCGACGCCGCGATACGAGTGGATCGACGAGCGGTTCGCCTTGTCGAAGGAAGCCTTGAACACCAGCGGAATGCCGAGGCGGCGCGTGACTTCCACATAGCGGCTGCAGACGTACAGCGTGAACTCGACGCTCTCGAGCACGTTGAGGCCGCCGAAGAGCACGAACGGCAAGCTGTTGCCGACCGTGACGTCCGGCGTAATCGAAACATTCATACAGTTCTCCACGAAATTGAATCGGCGTCGAGCGCCGGCGGACACCGCCCGATCGCGCTGCCGGCGACAACGGTCAACGGGCGGCCCAGGCCGCATAGAGCGGCGCGAGCTCTCCATACAGGCGTTCCTCGCCGAAGCGCACGCGCGCCTCGCGGCCGGCCCGCCGGCCCAGCTCCCCGCGCAAGGCACGGTCGCCGGTGAGGCGCGCCAGCCACGCGACCGCCTCGGCTGCCGTCGCATAGACCACACCAGTTTGCAGATGGCGCACGACGTCGACGTTGCCGGCGCAGTCGGACACGACGACGGGCCGGCCGGCCAGCATCGCCTCGATGACCGACACCGGCATGCCTTCCCACGACGACGTCGACAGATACACGTCCGCGCGGTCGAGCCGGCGCGCCACTTCGTCGTGCGGCAACCACCCGGTCACCTCGACGCCGGCCTCGGCCAGCCGCGCCTTCAACGCATCGTCGCCGTCGCCGATCCAGACGAAGCGCATGCCGCGCGCGCGCATGCCCTGCGCGATCTGCGCGAACAGCACCGGATCCTTCTGCGTGCGAATGCCGCCGACGGTCGTCACGCACAGGGGGCCGCTCGACGGCCGCGCGGCGTCGTCCGGACGAACGTGCGGCGCGCCGCCGACCGCGTTCTCGATCACCACGACCGGCTGACGCAGCCATGCGCGGATCGCGCGGCCTTCGCTTTCCGAGCAGGCCACGTAAAGACACTTCCGCGCACACGCGATCCTCTCCAGCGCGACGAATGCCAGCCGCTTCAGGGTCGAGATGTCGCGGCGCATGAACGAAATGCAGTGCGGGCTGTAGAAGAACGCCGCCTTCCGCAGCGCGAACAGCGTCGACAGCCGCCCGAGAAAACCGGCGAACGACGAATGCAGATGCACGACGTCGGGCTCGAGCGCCGTCAGCGTCGCGCGCAGCCGGAACACGGTCCGCAACGGGCCGGCCCCCTTCATCTGGACGTGATGCAACGCCACGCGCGCATCGAACAGTGCGGCGAGCCCGGGGGGCGTATCCGGCCGCACCGAGTAGACGACGTGCACGTCATGGCCGTCGCGGGCGAGACGATTCGCGATCAGGCACACCATCGACAACGTGCCGGTGGCGCTGGATTCGACGAGGTGGACGATCTTCATCGGATTGCGCCTCGTGAACGATGCGCCGCGGCCGCGCCGAGATACGCAAGCACGCCCGAGCGCTCGATGACGCGCCCCCATTCGAGCGACCTCATCGCGGCCGGGTCGGTGCCGTTCGCGCGAATCCGCGACAGCGGAAACAGCTCGTCGAAAATCGTCGCGCCGGTGACGTGGCACTGGATGCCGAGCTCGTTCGCAGTACGCACGTTCGACGGCGCGTCGTTGCAGACGATCTTCTTGCCGAGCGATGCGTATTCGAGCAGCTTCGTCGGCGTCTGGAAGCAGTGCGGCCGGTGATACGGAAAGAAGCACACCGCGTATTCGCTTTCGCGGACGATGCGCAACGCCTCCGGCTGCGGCACGCGGCCGACGAACCGGATGCCCGGCGTATCGCCGAACGCCGCGCGGATCTCGGGCTCCGGCTGGCCGACCAGCACGAGCGTGTCCGTCTCGTCGCGCCGCGCATCGCGATAGGCCGCCAGCACCTTGTGGAAACCGCGCTCGCGGCTCATTTCGCCGATGTAGCAGAACCGGCCCGACGGCGTGTGCGCGGCACCTGCGTCGGCGCCGTCCGGATCGAAGATCCAGTCCGGCACGCCCATCGGCAGCAACAACGTCCGCACGTCGTCGCGGAACGCCATCGCGTCGCGCATCTGCGCATTCTGGAAGATCCGCAGATCGGGGCGGACATTGAGCGCGCGCTTCACGCGATCCTTGACGGCGGCGAGCCGCCCGACCGACAGCGAGCGATAGTCGTGAATCACGTACCGGGCAGGCGGCAACGCGCGATAGAAGCCCATGATGCACCACAGGATGCAGGCGTCCCGATCCGGAAAACGCGCGTAGGCGTCGAGATCGCCATCGAACACCTCGAATCCGTGCGCACCCAGGCAATGCCCGTAGGCGGCGATCTCGGGGTAGTTCGCCTTGCCGGGATGCAGAATGAACACCTTCATTGCGGCTCCTGTCCGTTGTCGAGAATGCGCGCCGGGACGCCGACGGCGACGCGGCCGTCGGGCACGTCCCTCAGCACCACGGCCCCGGCGCCAATGCGCACGCGATCGCCGACCCGAACCGGGCCGAGCACGACGCTGTGCACGCCGAACTCCACGTGATCGCCGATCGTAGGCACGCCGTCGATCGTGCCGTCCTGCCGGGTGGTGTTGCCGATGGTCACGCCGTGACGCAGCGTGCAGTAGTCGCCGATCACCGCGAAACCGTTGATCACGAGGCCGGTGCCGTGATAGATCGTGAGCCCCTTGCCGATCCTCGTCTTCACGGGAATCTCGATGCCCATCAGCCAGTCGCACAGCACGATGTAGAGCACGATGAGCGGCGCGCCGGCCAGCAGCGTGAGCCGGCTCCTGCATGCGAGGTAATGCACGATCCGGTAGAACACCACGACGCAGCGCGTCTTGACGAACGCATTGCGGCGGCAGTCTTCGGCGATCGCCTCGGCGGTCTGTCGCAACGTGACGGTCATCTCAATGGGGCCTCGCGAACACGCGCCGGGCCGCGTCGGCCGGGATGCGCGAGGTGCCGAAGTAGTCGATTCCGTCGACCAGGAACGAATGGATGTACTTCAGCAGGCGCTCGCGGTCGAATTCCTTGTAGAAACACCGGCCGAGCGACACCACGCGCTTGCCGTACAGCATCGCCTCCAGCCCGACCGTCGAATTGATCGTGACGACCGCATACGCGTGCTTGAGCAGATCCGTGGTCGGCGACGTGACGATCTCGAAGTGGTAGGTGTCCTGCAGGCGCACGATCGCGTCGATCTCGGCCGCATCGGTCTCGGCCGGATGAAGCTTCACGAACAGGTCGGCGCTCTCGTTCCCCGCGAACTCGAACGCGTGACGGATCGCCTCGAGATTGCCGACGTCCGAATGCAGCTTGATCTGCGTGTCGCCGGACACCTGGAGCGGCAGAAACACGTAGCGGCTGGTCGACAGCGTATCGGTCGACAGATTCGCCGCCTGCCGGGGCGCCGGCATCCCGTTGCGCGCGCGCACGCTGGCGAGGCGCTTGCGGGCCACCCCGCGGCTGACCACCTTCAGCAGGTAGTTGGTCGCGGACATCGCCTTGCGTGCAAGCGACGTCCGCGCCTGCGGCAACGGCATCCGCTTGTCGCGCTCGTAGCGCGACAGCCACCGCGCATGCGTCTCCTCGTCGGGCAGCGGCAGGCCATCGATGACTTCGGGGTGGTGGCTGATCGTCGACAGCGCATTGACGCCCAGCGAGTCGACGAACAGCTTGCCCGGGAGATTCGAGATCTCGATGAACCGCGTCGCCACGCCGTACACGGTGCATGCCTGGCGAACCGCCCGGCACACGAGTTGTTGCCCGTTCCACATCACGCACTGCTCGACTCGCCGGCTGCGCAACAGCTCGGACGCGAGATGGAAAATCGCCGCCGACTCGCGCTTCGCGCGCGCCTCCGTCATTTGCCCGTTCAGCACCTCGATCGACAGCCGGTACGGCGTCCGGTCGGCAGCCTGCGCGTCCGGCATGTCGATCGGCATCAGGCGGTTCAGGTACACCGACCGATAGCCGCCCAGCAGCAGGCCGAGATGCGCGACGGGCTCGCTCGTCAGGAACGCGAACTCGTACTCGTGCCTGACCGGGCTCACCAGGCGGGTGACGAAGAAGTACCGCTCGAGGGAATCGACGACTATCAGGATCATGGTGGGTTCGTTCTTCGTAGCGGCGCCGTCACGCCGGCGCGCGGGATCGGGACAGGTTCGCGCCAAGTACCCGGTACGTGAGCGCGATGCCGCCCGCCATCAGCGCCGCGCCCGTCAGCGAGAAGATCTGCACGCTTGCGGGCGCCGACAGGTGCATCAGTCTCGCCACGCCCAGCGCGCCGGCGAGACAGGTGCCGCAAGCGAGCTGAAACAGGAAATCGACGCGCTGCGCGCGCGTGGCGAGGAAGATCTGCGACAGCGGCACGTAGATCAGTTGCAGCGCGAAGAGCGGCATCAGGCTCTGATAGAACCCGACCGCGCCCCGCCAGCTTTCGCCGAAGAACAGGCCGACCAGCGGCCCGAACAGCAGCAGCCCGCCCGCCATGTACACGGCCGCGAGCCCCGCGAGCGCGCGGGCGTAGGTGCGGTACACCTGCGGCACCGTCGTGGCCGCATCCGGCCGCGCCATCGCGCCGATGGCATCGCGCCGGAACACCCCGCCGACGCTCTGCGCGATCAGCGAAACCGGAAAGAAGCCGAACCGGTAAGCCGCGGCAAAGTAGCCGGCGCTCTGCGCGTCGAACCAGTGCGGTATCGCGATCGACAACGCGTACGTCAGCACCGACGCGCACAGCGTCGATGGCAGGATGTACAGCGCAAAGCGGCGGTTCCGCACGAAGAAGCCGCGCGACAGCCGGAACGAATGGCCGGCCCGGTAGCCGGTCAGCAGGATCGCACCGGCCATCGCCAGCGAGGCCGCCGCGCTCACCCACGCATACAGGTCGAATACGCCAGTGCCCGCGCAGGCGTGACACGCCAGCGCCGGCACGAGCCCGACGAGAAACGCGCCGTTGACGACCACGCGCGACAGCGCGATCCAGCCGTACCGCCTCATGCTGTTCAGGTACGAAGCCGCGGCCAGTTGCACGAACGACGCCAGCGCATAGACCGCGACGATGACCAGGTCGGGGCGACCGGCGATGCGGATCGCCGCCACCGACACGGCCACGACGGCCAGCCCCAGCGCCGTCACGTTGACGAACGCATTGAACGACTCGCGCGGGTTGTCGTCGACGCACGCGAGTTCGTAGCGGAAGGCGAGCAGCGTGCCGCCGAAGGTCGCCAGCGCGAGCAGGTAGTTGAAGTGGCCGAGCGATTCCGGCCCGAACCGTCGCCCGATCACGAAGATGCACGCGAACAGCGCGATCTGCCCGATCACGACACCGGCCAGCGACACGACCGAATCCCGGGGATTGATCATCGCGCCCCCCTGCAGCGCTCGCGTGCCGGGCCGCCTGCGGTCATGCGCGCGTCACGCATCGTGCATCCCGTATTCGTAAGCGACGTACCGGTACCCGCCGTACTTCGAGCCGTACCCGTACTGGCCGAGCCGCGGATTGACGCCGTTGAAGATGACGCCGTTCAGCCGGATGCCGTTTTGCGCGAATCGTTTCGACGATTCGCCGATCTCGCCGAGCTTCGTCTTGCCCGCCATCGCGACGAGCAGCGTCGTGCCGGCGAACGCGCCGAGAATCCCGGTATCGGGCACGGCAAGGACCGGCGCCGAGTCGACGATGACGATGTCGTAACGCGACGACAGATCGGCGACCAGCGACGCGAGGTTCCGGTTCAGCAGCAGCTCGGCGGGGTTCTTCGGCATCGTCCCGGTCGAGAGGAAATCGAGGCCCTCGACCACCTCGCGATGCAGCACGTCGTCCACGCGCGCGCTGCCGGCGATCAGTTCCGTCAAGCCGCGGCCGCGTGAAAAGCCGAGATAGTCGTGCAGGCGCCCCTTGCGGATGTCGCCGTCGATCAGCAGCACACGCTTCCCGGCACTGGCCATCACGACCGCGAGGTTCGACGAGATGAACGTCTTGCCGACGCCCGGCGCCGGGCCGGCGATCAGCACGACGTTGTTCTTCGCCTCGAGCATCGCGAATTGCAGCGCGGTCCGCAGGCTTCTCAGGCACTCGACCGCCGGCTCGTTCGGGAAGTCGATCGACAGGATCGACTTGTGGCCGCTCTTGCGCGCGGCCTCTTCGGCCAGGTCGCGCTGGTGGTCGCTGATCGGCACGGTCGTGTAGACCGCGAGGCCGAGCCGGCGCTCGATCTCGTTGTGGTCCGAGATGCCGTGGAACAGCATCGAGCGAACGACTGCGGTGCCGCAGCCGGCGAGCAGCCCGAGCAGCAGCGCCGCCACCGCGACGAGCGCCTTCTTCGGCCGCACCGCCACTTCCGGCACCGCCGCGGTGTCGACGAGGCGTACGTTGCCGACCTTGCCGGCCTGCACGAGCTGCAACTGCTGCATGTTGTTCAGCAAGGCCGTGTAGAGATCGGTATTGACCCTCACATCGAGCATCAGGCGCACGGTTTCCTGCTGCAGGTCCGGCAGGCGCCGGATCTGCAGCTCCGCGGCGTTCCGATAGCCGCTCAGCGCCGCGATCTGTTCGTCGATCGCGGTCACGCTCGGGTGCCGTTCGGTAAAGCGGGACATCAGCTCCTGCCGCTTCTGCTGCAGTTCGAGCAGGCGCGTCTTCGCGTCCGCGGTCTGGGCCAGCGCGAGCTTCGCTTCCTCGGTCAGGTCGACCGTCCCGCGCTCGTTTCGCACCTTCGTCAGACGCGCCTCGGAATCGGTCAACTGTTGCTTGAGCTGCGGCAATTGCGCGTTGAGGAACTCGAGCGACTGGGCGGCCTCGGCCGATTTCCGCTCGATGTTCTGGCGGACGTACTGGCGGCCGATCTCGTTCATCGTGTCGCTTACCCATTTCGGATCGGTGTCCTGCAGGCTGGCGACGACGACGTCCGATTGCTTGACGCGCTCCTGGACGTTGAGGCGGTCCCGGATATCCTCGATCGTCTTCAACCGCGAGTTGCGAACGAGCACGAACTCGGCGCCGGGTTTCGCGACGATCGCGTCGACGCGCAGCAGGATCGGGCCGCGCGGCGACCGGAACCGCTCGAGCGTACCGACCGTGCCCTCGACCGGGGCGTCGAAATCGCCGCCTTCGAGCCGGTAGCGCTTGCCGCCCAGGCTCGTCAGCGTGAACGTGTCGCCTTCGTTCTTTCGCGGCACGTCGAACTGCGGCACGTCGATGCGCTCGCGGCCCCATGCGTATCCGCCGATTCCGGCGAGGCCGGGATCGGACAGGCCGTCGCCGTGGCGCGCGATCCAGTCGCCGATCACCGGAAAGCGCTTGGGCGATGCGTCGATGAAGAGGTGGAGCTTGTCCACCGCGCGTTCGACGACGAGCCTCGACGCCAGAATCTGCTGCTCGGCGGCGGCCGACGACTTGACGTCGAACAGCGCGGACACGTCGCCCAGCAACGACTTCGCGGCGGACGTATCGGGGCTGTCCTCGACCTGGACCATGATGTTCGCTTCGAACACCGGCTTGCCGAGTATCGCGTACGCCAGGCCCGCGGCCAGGACGATGCACGTGATGGTCGCGATCAGCCAGCGGCTTTCCATCAGGATGTCGAGCACCGCGACGAAATCGGTCTCGCTGCCGTCTTCGGCGGCTTGCTGCGGCGGGGCGGAGGGTTGAGTCATGGCAACGATAGGGAGCGAATGGGTTCCAGTGGGGCGTCGACCGGCGGCCGGTTCAGACGATGCGAAGGCGCTTCGACCACTCGGATACGCCGAGCTCGATCAGTCGCGCGCAGCGTTCGAAGACGAACCGGGGCTGGCGGTAAGGGTCGTGCACGTCGAAATCCGTGTACTCGCCGATGCGGAACACGCGGCCGCGCACGAACGGGAACCGGCCTTCGAGCGACGTGCGCTGCCGCCGGTCCATCACGAGAATCAGGTCGGCGTCGGTACACAGCGACAGGCCGATTTGCTGCGCACGATGCGTCGACACGTCGAAGCCGCGCAGGCGCATCACGTCGTGCACATACGGCGCGACCGGCATGCCGACGAGTGCGTTCAGGCCGGCGGACACGATGCGGCGCCCGGGCATCGCCCCGCGCAGCATCGCTTCGGCCATCGGGCTGCGGCAGATGTTTCCCTCGCAGACGATCAGGATGGATTCGATCATTTGGTCGCAATCGCCGCGGTCAGGCCGGCATTGATGGCCGGCAGCAACAGGCTGAGCACGCGGCTGAACCGGACGAGCCCGTTGCCGTCGACGTACACGACGTCCTTCGGCTTCAGCTGGAACTGATTCGCCAGCACCATGGCCACCGGCGATCGGGCATCGAGGTGATAGACCTGCGGTTGCTCGTCCTGCATGCCGCGCACCACGTACAGTTGCGCGGCATCGGCCGTGTTCGCATTGAGGCTGCCGGCCTGCGAGATCGCCTCGCTCAGCGTCAGGCGGCCATTGCGCATCGGCAATGCCGTCACGGGCTTGTTGACTTCGCCCATCACGAACACGCCGCTTTCATCGCGCGGCAGCACGCGTACCAGGTCGCCGTTCCTCAGCACGATCTTCGACGGGTTGCGCCCTTGCTCGGCCATCTCGGTCAGGTCGATCCGGCGCTCGACGCCGTCGCGCACGAGGACGATCCGGCTCTGGTCGGCCGTCGCCGCAAAGCCGCCCGCGCGGCCGATCGCGTCGTACAGCGTCATCGGGATGTCGTTCACCGGCTGCGAGCCCGGCGTGTGCACTTCGCCCTCGATA
Organism: Burkholderia sp. Ac-20392; assembly: GCF_017104585.1. Lineage (NCBI taxonomy): Bacteria > Pseudomonadati > Pseudomonadota > Betaproteobacteria > Burkholderiales > Burkholderiaceae > Burkholderia > Burkholderia sp. Ac-20392. The sequence goes on along the minus strand of NZ_JAAGPB010000011.1, from coordinate 6,726 downwards.
TAGACCTGCTTCGCGCGAAACGACGCGATGCGCACCGTCACCTGCGGATTCCGGAAGGTCTTGTCGAGACGGCGCGTGAGCTGCGTCTGCACCTGCTCGGCCGTCAGTCCGGCAACCTGCACCCGGCCCGCATAGGGAAACTGCAGCGTGCCGTCCTGGTCGACGACGAAACCCGGCGGCGCATCTGCCGCGCGCGGCGCGGCCTGTGCGGGCGCGCCGAGCGCGGCCGCCAGTTCGGGGTGGTCCCATACCGTGATCTGCAGCACGTCGCCGCGCCCGATGGTGTATGTGTCCGGCGGCGCGACGATATCGTGCGCGTCGCCGCGCGGGCCGCGTTCCGCCTCACGCATGCGCCGGATCAGCGACACGTCGATGTTCGTGACCGGAACCGGCAGCGCGACGCTGTCGGCCGGCGTGGCGCCGCTCTGCAGCGGAATCGACGCAGGCTGCTCCATGCGCATGCCCGGCGCGATGCCGCACGCGCCGAGCAACGCACACAGCGGCAGGATCGCCGCCAGCGAACCGGCACGCACCGGCCATCGCGGCGCGGACGAGCGCACCGACTCCATTTGACGCAACCTCTGCATGACGACCTCACACCTGTTTTAATTGGAAATTGCTCCGATCGCCGCGCGCCGTGTCGACGCGCGTACAGCACCCCTGTCGAGATCGGACCTGCTGCCTGCACTGCCAAACCCGGCGCGTGCCGCCGCGACGCGCCGCCGGTGGGCATCCCGCCCGGCGGCCCCGCGACGCCTAGTACGCGCCCGACCCTCGCAACACCACGTTGATCGTCCTGAACAAAATCCCGATGTCGCGACGCAACGACCATTCGCGAACGTATGACACGTCGAGCGATACACGCGTCGAATAGTCGATGTCGTTTCTGCCGCTGACCTGCCAGAGCCCGGTCATGCCCGGCTTCGCCATCAGGTAGTAGCGCACGTCGGTTCCGTAACGCTCGAGCTCGGCTTCGACGATCGGGCGCGGCCCGACCAGACTCATGTCGCCTTTCAGCACGTTCATCAGTTGCGGCAACTCGTCGAGACTCGTCTTGCGCAGGAGCCGGCCGATCGGCGTGATGCGGACGTCGTTCTTCAGCTTGAACTCGCGATCCCATTCCGCGCGAGCGTCGGGATCGCGCTCCAGCAGCGCCTTGAGCACCACATCGGCGTTCGCCACCATCGAACGGAACTTCAGGCATTTGAACGGCCGGCCATTGCGGCCGACCCGCTCGTGACCGAAGATCGCCGGGCCGCCATCGCGCCGCACGGCCCATGCGATGCCCAGCAGCACGGGCGCCAGCAACACGAGAAGCAGCGACGCACCGACCAGGTCGAAGCTCCGCTTGACCGTCCGCCTGATCACCCGCTTGATCCGCGCAGCCGGCCGGTGCGTGCGCGCCTGCTGGCCGTGCCGGTCTGCATGCGCGATCGCCGCCGCGCGAACCTGGCCGCCAGCCCGCGCGATCATCCCGAAGATCGCAAGCGTCAGCGCACGGAAGGCAATCAGGCCGATCCCGCTCGCGAGCGTCCAGTACACGAACCATTCGTTCGACAGCACGTGGGCACGATGCAGCACGTACAGAAGCGCCGTGCTCATGCCCTGCACGACGATCCACGCGAGCACGGTCCGGCCGAGCACGCGCAACAGCGATCGCGTCCGCACCGGCTCGTAGATGCCGCAGGCGGGGAATACCGACAATGCCAGCGCCGCGGCGAACGCAACCAGCGCACCGTCGAACAGGGATCCTCGCGCACCGCCAGTGGCGCCGATCAACGCCGGAATGAACGCGCCCAGCACGATCAGTCCGATATCGGTCGCTCGATTGATCAACGAATTCATTGATATGAACTCCTAATTCATCGTCCAACACCCGTTCGCGCGGCGCATCGGCGCCTCACGTCTTCACCTCATGCCGCTCGAATCCACCGTGGCCGATCCGGCCGGATGCGAAGCGCATTCGACGCGACGCGACCGTCGCGACGTCGCTGCTTCAATGTTTCCGCAGCGCATCATATTCGTCGCGATTCGCGCTTTTATCGCGTGCGTCCGAATCCGCCTTGTTGATGGCGGAAGAAATCAAGGCGGGTTTCCACTCAATATCATTCGATCCGTTTCACGCATGACGCGATGAAATTCCGGACGGGAATGCCGAGCGATCGCGATGCGAAATTCCCGAATCGGGCTCGCCATCGCGACGCGCAATTGACCGTTGAAAGTGGATTGATCGCGCCGGTCGTCTCGGCGCATCGGGCAGCGATCGCATCACCGGATCGCCGCCCGGAACATGCGGGCAAGCATCGACCGAACAGGATCGGCACGAATGCTGGCTCGACGAATAAAAAGGCCTGCACAGTGCGCTCACGACGACACGGCAGGCAAAATTCCGAGGAGTACCGGGGTGCCGCCTCCTCGAAAGGCCAGTCGATAACTTAATCCAGTGGAAGCGCGCTTTTGACGCGCCGTGTCGGACTGCGCCACGATTGTGGCTGAATCCGCCTTCGTCGCATTTCGATTAGCCGATATCCGGGTCTTGATTCCGGAACGACGGCCCTGTCATTCGAACGAAATACGAATATCCCGATAGGGATGACACGCACGGTATTGAATTCCGCGGATCGATCGCGGGTCGCGAGCCGCGATGGTGTGACCTAGGAGGTCGCGCCGCTCATCCAGCCGCTCAGATCCGACGCGTACAACATCTCGGCCGATGCGTCGCCGCCTTTTCGCGCGGCGGCCCGGTATTCGGTCGGCGAGGTCTGCAAGTGCTGGCGAAACAGCTTCGCCATCCGGTCGCCGCTGCCCAGGCCGGTTCGTCTCGCGACCTTGTCCGCCGGAAGATCCGTCTCGATCAGCATGCGGCATGCTTTTTCGAGGCGGATCCTCAACACGAACTCGGTGGGCGTCACGCCGATTTCATTCTTGAAGCGCCGCAGGAAATTGCGCTCGCTCATCGCCGCGGCCTGCGCCGCGTCCGCGATGGAGATGCGGTTTTCGCTATTCACGCGCAGATGATGTGCCGCCATGCGAATCAGCGTGCTCGCCCGCGCGACTCGTGCGCCGAACAGCACGTCGGTCAGCTTCCGGTTCGCGCCGGACACCATGCACATCACGATTTCCTGCGCGATTTCGTAGCCCATGTCCACCCGGACGATCGACAGCGCATCCGAGAACGGCCCATCGTCCTCGTCGCCCGCGTAGTCGAAGTCGTCGCGTCTGACTTGCCATGCGCCGCCGGCGTCCATCTCGGGCGATGCGCGCTCCACCTCTTTTTGGGCCAGGTGAATCTGCGTCAGCAACTTCCGCCCGCCACTGCTGCCCCTCACGACGCGTGCGCGCTGATGCGCATACCTCAGCCACACGATCAGCTGCTCGTCGAGTTTGTCGATCCCGCCCTGACCGCTCAGGACGAACATCGCATGCACGGTGCTGGCGTCCAGCGTACTGGCTGCCTCCGTCCAGATCCCGACACCCGACGACGAGCGAACCGGCCCGCCATGCACGGAATAGAGCCGTAATTCGTAGTGGTCGACGAATGCGCCATCCTCACGGCCAAGCTGATTGGCGAGTTCGAAAACCGCGGCCAGCTTGCCCATCTGCATAATGGGAAAACCCTCGAGCAGCAGTACGATTACGCTTGCCCGTTGATGCCCGTTTCCGGGGCCTCTGCCACGATTCACGCTTAACCCCGTCGATGAATGATTCGACACTGTCTGCATTATTACGGACCTTTGACAATTTCTTACATTTCTGGTTTTCTGCGCCGCATCATATGGGCGGCCTTTGTCCGCCGATTTGTCAATGTCTGTTTTCGCCGTGTTGTTGTCGGAATCAATCAAGCAGACGGTATGGCCCCTTTTTTAAAGATTCTTCATATCAACCGCAACGCATTCACTCAAATCCACCAAAAATAGATGTGCCTCAATGATTCGGAATTAGCGCCGTGATAGCGACGGCAGATCGACCTCCGGATGAATGCCAGGAAGCCGATTCCGTTGAATGCACCGCAATTGCCGGCACGCACGGCCGGCACGAATGAATGCGCGATCAACGCGCAGGCACTGCAGCGTCGCGCGCGAATCACGCATTGCCATCGATCGATCGTGTTCGGAAAAACGCGTGCCGCGCGGCGCCCTTCGCCGCGCGCTGCCGGGCCTCGATCCCCATCGCTGTGCCGGTCAATCGCGCATTTCGGAAAGTTTTATGTCAACACCGGGTTCGCCGTAATTTGGCGTAATACTGCAGCTGTCGGTGGCGTTGACCAGGCGCCATCCGGAATCGCTGAATGCGAATCGGCAATGGCGTGCCGGCATCGTACACACTTCGATTTCGTGTATGTGTTCGTGACAGGAATTTTCATCGAACGTTATTGGACATTCAAATTGTCCGCGGCTTCACATCGGTAATGAAATGCCGGTTTCATCGTCGAATATTCCAGCATAGCGGCACGCAAACGTTCGCATTTATGAAAATTCGCGTATGACCGAGTGCGCGGGTTCGTGCGGTGCGAAATTCCTCGCGATTTATCGCGACCATCGACGCCTATTCTTCATACAAAACGCGCCTGATGACCGAACGGACGGACAGCCCTGAAGACCTGTCGCGTCACGTCAGGATTGTCACGCTCCTGTCGAATATCTCGACCCCGTGCGTCGTCGCGAAGCGTGATGAACGCGACGTTGTCGCGCACGGATGTTCTTCAAGAGCCGCCTTCGCCCATTCGACAGCGCCAGGCCGTCGGCATCCGCTACAGCCTGACGAGGGCCGCTGCGCAGTCCGAGCAGGTCGCGACGGTCAACAGCCAGGGTGCAATGAACATCGAGCACGGGATCGACAATGCGTGTTTCGGCAACCGACCCGACTGCCGGCGCAAGTCCTTGGATCCACCGCATGTTCCGATGCGGGAATGGCCGCCCGCCTGACCCGCGCTTACTCGCCTCTACATAACATTCGCATTCCGAATTAACTTTTTAATTCCATCGGATGACGGAAAGTCGTTGCGCGGGCATGCATTCGTACCAACGCATCGTGCACGACGTCTTTCTGCATCGTGTCGCATCTCGTCGTATTCCACGAAAAGGCGCGGTCGCCTCGCATGCGCGACCGCATGAACCAGCCCGGTCATTCCCGACGTTCTCGTGCAACATCGTCGATGTCGTTTACAACCGGGTTCCGGGCGCATGACCGATAGTCGGCTGCGCCCGTTTCTCTAAACTGGTTCTCACAACAAACCTGCCCGGTGTCGCCCGCAACGCGCGTCACTCCCCCGACATCGAGGCGCCCCGAGACACCCGCCTTCGCTGTCCATCGGCCCGCACGACTCCACTGCTCACCCGCCCGGCCGGCTGCCAAGGCAATTCCAGGAGAGTTCTTTGAGCCCGTCGCAAGCGCACCCCGCGAAAGCCCGGTCTTCGCGCAAGTCCGTCAAGCTGGATGACATCACGATCGTCGACCCTGCCGTCCTCAAGCGCGCGGTCGGCGCCATGGCGTTCGGCAACGCGATGGAATGGTTCGACTTCGGCGTGTACAGCTACATCGCCGTCACGCTCGGCAAGGTGTTCTTCCCGTCCAGCAGCCCGTCTGCACAGTTGCTCGCGACCTTCGGCACGTTCGCGGCCGCGTTCCTCGTGCGTCCGCTCGGCGGCATGGTGTTCGGCCCGCTCGGCGACCGTATCGGCCGCCAGCGCGTGCTGGCCGCAACCATGATCATGATGGCGGTGGGCACGTTCGCGATCGGCCTGATCCCCAGCTACGCGTCGATCGGCATCATGGCCCCCGTGCTGCTGCTCGTCGCCCGCCTCGTGCAGGGTTTCTCGACCGGCGGCGAATACGGCGGCGCAGCCACCTTCATCGCCGAATTCTCGACGGACAGGCGCCGCGGCTTCATGGGCAGCTTCCTCGAATTCGGCACGCTGATCGGTTATACGCTCGGCGCGGCGACGGTCGCGCTGCTCACCGCGTCGCTGTCGCAGGAAGCGCTGCTGTCGTGGGGCTGGCGCGTGCCGTTCTTCATCGCCGGTCCGCTCGGTCTCGTGGGGCTCTATATCCGGCTGAAACTCGAGGAAACGCCCGCCTTCAAGAAGGAAGCCGAAGCACGCGAAGCGGACGAACGGTCGCGGCCGAAACAACGCTTCGCGACGCTGCTCGTCGAACAGTGGAGGCCGCTGCTGCAATGCGTCGGTCTCGTGCTGATCTTCAACGTGACCGATTACATGGCGCTGTCGTACCTGCCGAGCTACCTGTCGGCGACGCTGCACTTCCGCGAATCGCACGGCCTGTTCCTGGTGCTGCTCGTGATGGTGCTGATGATGCCGATGACGCTCTATGCCGGGCACCTGTCGGACAAGGTCGGCCGCAAGCCGGTGATGATGGCCGGCTGCGTGGGCCTGCTCGTGCTCGCGGTGCCGGCGCTGATGCTGATCCGCACCGGCGGCATGCTGCCCGTGTTCGGCGGGATGCTGATCTACGGTGTGTTGCTGTCGTGCTTTACCGGCGTGATGCCGTCGGCGCTGCCCGCGCTGTTCCCCACTCGCATCCGCTATGGCGCGCTCGCGATCGGCTTCAACGTGTCGGTGTCGCTGTTCGGCGGCACGACGCCGCTCGTGACCGCATGGCTGGTCGATCGCACCGGCGACCTGATGATGCCCGCGTACTACCTGATGGGCGCATCGTTCATCGGCATCGTGTCGGTGCTCGCGCTGCGCGAGACCGCGCGCCAGCCGA
>NZ_JAAGPB010000123.1:0-20056 GCF_017104585.1 Burkholderia sp. Ac-20392 | reverse complement strand
GCGCGCACGCGTGCTCGGGATCGCGACGGCCGGCGTCGCGCCGCGCGTGATGGGCATCGGCCCCGCGCCGGCCACGCAGAAGCTGCTCGCGCGGCTCGGGATGACGATCGACCAGTTCGACGTGATCGAGCTGAACGAGGCATTCGCATCGCAAGGTCTCGCGGTGCTGCGCATGCTCGGCGTCGCCGATGACGATCCTCGCGTGAACCCGAACGGCGGCGCGATCGCACTGGGCCACCCGCTTGGTGCGTCGGGCGCGCGTCTCGTGACGACCGCGATGTATCAGCTGCATCGCACGAACGGCCGTTTTGCGCTGTGCACGATGTGCATCGGCGTCGGCCAGGGCATCGCGATCGCGATCGAACGCGTCTGACCTGCGTCTCGGGGTGAAGCGGCAGCGTTACCGCTTCGCCCTGTCCGAATCGATGCGCGGCACGAGAATCCTCGTGCCGCGCATCGTCGTTAACCGGCCTGCGACAACTGCTTGAGGCGCGCATCGAGCGCGTCGATTTCGGTGTCCGCGAACACTTCGATGCCATGCTCGCGCAGCAACGCCGCCGTGACACCGGCGCCCGCGTGCCGCCGGTTCCCGAAACTCCCGTCATAAATGAACGTGCTGCCGCACGACGGACTGCCGTCGGCGAGGATCGCGAAGCGGCAATCGTGCGTGCGCGCGAGGGCCAGCGCGGTGTGCGCACCGGACACGAACGGCGCCGTCACGTCCGTTCCGTTCACGTCGACGATGCGCGCAGCGCCCGACAGCACCCGCTGCCCCGATTCGCCGCCGGCGATTTCCGCGGGCGGGCGCGGCACGCTGAAGCCGCCGGCCAGTTCGGGGCAGACGGGCACGAGACGCCCTTCGCGCTGCCACCGTTCGAGCGCCTCGTGTGCGGCGGTCTTGGCCGACCCGTTGTATCGGACCGGATGACCGACCACGCACATGCTGACGAGGATCTTCGGCATGGCTTGCGGCTGCGCTTCGTTCTGCAATTTCGCTCTCCGTGATGCCGCGATGACTGATGGCGGCAGTGGCTAAGCCGGAAATTCTACGCTTCGCCCGCGAGCCGGTGCGTCAGGCGGTCGGCCCTTCCAGATGAATGTCTTCCGGCTCGAGCGCGTACAGCGCCGGGTCGGGCGATGCGCTGACCGTGAAGCCGAGCCGCAGGTAGAAGTCGATCGTGTTCTGCGACGGTGTGGCCGACACATACAGGCGCGCAGCGCCCATCGCGCGCGCCTGCTCACGTGCGGCGCGGTAAAGCTGCTCGCCGAGCCCGCAGCCGCGCCAGTCGCAGCTCACGTGCAGGAACTTCAGCTGCAGCATGTCGCGGTGCGGGCCGAGCAACTGGCTGTCGACGACGACCGCCGCGACGAGCCGTGCGCCGTCGAACATGCCGAGGCACCAGCCGCCGCGATCGTGGCAGTCGAGCAGGATCGGCGTGTAGTGGTCGGCTTCGCCGTCGGGCCAGCCCGCGACGTCATAGAAGTCGGGCACGAGCTGCAGCGCGCCGTCACGCAGCACATACAGGTGCTCGATGATCTCGCGCCGGTCGATGGTCCACACGAGCGGCACATCGTCGCGCGTGAGCAGGCGGGCGGAAAGTGCGTCGCGTTCGGCGGCGGTGCGGCGCATCATGCGGCCTCCCGATGTGCGGCGATCCCATACATCAGCGGCAAGCGCGGCATGCCGTCGGGCGGCACCATCCGGTGGCCGTCCAGCTCGCGCATGCCGTCGAAGCCCTTCCAGCCGTTCGCATACGGATATTCGGTCAGGCGGTCGATCGCGAGCCCGGCCGATACAAGCGCGTTCACGACTTCGCCGATGCCCCACATGAACTCGTAGCTCGGATGCGGGTTCGCGAAATCGACGACGCCCGGATGGTCGTGCTGCGCGCCGAGCCCCGTGCCGGAGGCGGCGACGTAATCGCCGACACCCGCCGGCTCCTCGGTCGCGTCGCCTTTGAAATAGTCGTAGTGCGGCTTCCAGTGTTCGTCGAAATACAGCGCGAACGGATGGAACTCGACCATCGCGAAACGGCCGCCCGGCGCGAGCAGCGCGGCGATCCCGCGCGCCCACGCGTTCAGGTCGGACAGCCAGCAGATCGCGCCGTACGACGTGAACACGCGATCGAAGCGTTCGCCGCGCGCGGCGGCCTCGGGCATCCAGTCGAGCACGTCGGCGCGCTCGAAACGCGCCGGCAGGCCCGCGTCGATCGACAGTTGCCGCGCGAACGCGATCGCTTCGTCGGAGATGTCGACGCCCGTTGCATCCGCGCCGTCACGCACGAGGCTCAGCGTGTCCTGCCCCGCGTTGCACTGCAGGTGCAGGAGCCGCAGCGCGCTGATGTCGCCGAGCAATTCGCGTTCTTCCGGAAAGAGCGTCGAGCCGCCTTCGCGGAAAAAGGCGGCCTGATCGCCTTTATGACTGTTATGTGCGACTGTCGCCGTATTCCAGGACAGCCGATTCAGTTCGTGCAATGCCTTTTTCATCGAATTCGAATGCCGATTGAATGGAGCAGGATAGACGGAATCGTTTCGCCGCGTGCAACGGCCGGCGACATAGACGTGCCGCGCGATGTGGCAGGGCGGTACGGCGTGACAGGTGGATGAACATACGCAGCGAATATTGCCGGATTATTTGATCGAAATCATGGCGGCCGCCGAATTGAATATTTTATGCGAAGAAAGGGTAAGGTTTTTCCCCAATATGCCGACAGTAAGATGAAGACCGTCGTAAAGCGATAAACCGTTTTTCGGCTACTGAGCGTGAAGTCAGCGCGACGCGGACGTCAGATCCGCTTTTCGGAGCCTTGCATGCGCAATAACCAGCCCGTTACCCAACAGGAATTCGATTTCCCCGACGACGTCACGCTGATGTCGACGACCGACGCAGACAGCATCATCACCTACGCCAACACGACGTTTGCGCAGGTGAGCGGCTTCACGAACGAGGATCTCGTCGGCCAGCCGCACAACGTGGTGCGCCACCCGGACATGCCGCGCGAAGCGTTTGCCGACATGTGGGCGACGCTCAAGCGCGGTGAGCCGTGGACCGCGCTCGTGAAGAACCGCCGCAAGAACGGCGATCACTACTGGGTGCGCGCGAACGCGATTCCGGTGATGCGCAACGGCGAGCCGCAGGGCTACATGTCGGTGCGCACGAAGGCGCCGCACGACGAGAGCGAGGCCGCCGATGCGCTGTATCGCGCGTTTCGCGAAGGCAAGGCCGGCCAGCGCCGGTTCCACAAGGGGCTGGTGATCCGCACGGGGCTGCTGCGCATCGCGTCGCTGTCGCAGACGATGTCGGTGCGTGCACGCGTGCATTCGGCGCTGTGCGTGCTTGCACCGGCGGTCGTCGGCGCGGGCTGGGCATGCGGGCTGGCCGGCGGCGGGCTCGCGGCGTTTGCCGGCGTGACGCTCGGTGTGGCGGCGGCGGCCGGCCTGTGGCTCGATGCGCAGATCGTGCGTCCGCTGAAGCGGCTGCATGACCAGGCGCTGAACGTTGCGACCGGTGAAAGCCGGCGCGGCGTTCGAATGAACCGCGTCGACGAGATCGGCATGACGCTGCGCACGATCAACCAGCTCGGGCTGATGTTCCGCTGGCTCGTCGACGACGTCAGCGAGCAGGTGCACAACGTGCAGCGTGCGAGCAACGAGATCGCGCAGGGCAACAACGACCTGAGCGCGCGCACCGAGCAGGCGGCGTCGAGCGTGCAGGAGACGGCCGCGTCGATGGCCGAGATGACGGCGACCGTCGACAGCAACGCGGAGACCGCGCTGCAGGCGAACCGGCTCGCGATGTCGGCCAGCGAGGCGGCCGGACGCGGCGGGCAGGCGGTGGGCGAGGTCGTCACGACGATGAGCGACATCACGGCCAGCTCGCGCAAGATCGCCGACATCATCGGCGTGATCGACGGCATCGCGTTCCAGACCAACATCCTTGCGCTGAACGCGGCGGTGGAAGCCGCACGCGCAGGCGAACAGGGGCGCGGCTTCGCGGTCGTCGCCGGCGAGGTGCGGGCGCTCGCGCAGCGCAGCGCGAACGCGGCAAAGGAGATCAAGACGTTGATCGGTGCGAGCGTCGACCGCGTCGAGTCGGGCGCGCGGCGTGTGGACGAGGCGGGCAAGACGATGGAGGACATCGTCGCGCAGGTGAAGCGCGTGTCGGACCTGATCGCGGAGATCAGCTCGTCGACGGCCGAGCAGAGCACCGGCGTGTCGCAGGTCGACCAGGCGGTCGTGCATCTGGACAACATCACGCAGCAGAACGCGGCGCTGGTCGAGCAGAGCACGGCGGCGTCGGAGAGCCTGAAGCAGCAGGCGACGCGGTTGGTGGATGCGGTGAACGTGTTCCGGTGATCGCGGCTTGAACCGTCAATCTTCACGCATTGCGACCGACCTCATGCGTGGAGTACGCCGTTCAGTTGTGAACTGAACGGCGTGATCGGCCAAACCGGGGATTTTCCTGCCTTTCGGATTAGCCGATGCTCACACCGTGAGCTTCTGCCAGAGGCTTCAGGCCACCCGTGAAACCTTGTCCGATCGCCTTGAACTTGAACTCGTCGTTGTGGCGATACAGCTCGCCGAAGATCATGGCGGTTTCCGTGGAGGCGTCTTCGGACAGGTCGTAGCGAGCGATTTCCTTGCTGTCGGCCTTGTTGACGACGCGGATATAGGCGTTGCTCACTTGGCCGAATGACTGCTTGCGGGCTTCGGCGTCGTGAATCGTGACGGCGAACACCAGCTTCTTCACGTCGGTCGCCAGGCCGGTGAGCTTCACGTTGACCTGCTCGTCGTCGCCATCGCCCTGGCCGGAACGGTTGTCGCCCAGGTGCTCGACGGAACCGTCGGCGGACTTCTTGTTGTTGTAGAAGATGAAGCTGGCGTCGCTCAGGACTTTGCCGCTTTCACCGGTGACGAAGATCGACGCGTCGAGGTCGAACTCGGTGCCGTCGGTGACGCGCGGGTCCCAGCCCAGGCCGACGACGACTTCGCTCAGGCCCGGGGCCTCTTTCGACAGGGAGACGTTACCGCCTTTGGACAGACTGACAGCCATGGTGTGATTCCTTGTTCAGGTGAGGAGACCGTTCAGAAGTTCATGCCGTAGCCGTTGGCCACGGCACGCAGGCCGCCGGCGTAGCCTTGGCCAACGGCGCGGAATTTCCACTCGCCGCTGCTGCGGTACAACTCCGCGAAGATCATTGCGGTTTCGGTGGAGGCGTCTTCCGCCAGGTCGTAGCGGACCACCTCCGCACCGGAGGTCTCGTTCACGACGCGGATGAACGAATTGCTGACCTGGCCGAAGTTCTGCTTGCGCGCTTCGGCGTCGTGGATGGTCACCGTGAAGGCGATCTTGTCGATATCGGCCGGAACGCGGCTGAGGTCGACCTTGAGGACTTCGTCATCGCCGTCGCCAGCGCCGGTACGGTTGTCGCCGGTATGTTCGACGGAACCGTCCTGGCTGCGCAATTGGTTGTAGAAGATGAAGTCGGCTTCACCGCGGACTTTGCCGTTGGCCCCCAGCAGGAATGCGCTGGCGTCCAGATCGAATTCGGTGCCATCGGTCGCGCGCGGGTCCCAGCCCAGGCCAACCAGGATCCTGGTCAGGCTCGGATCGGTTTTGGAAAGCGAGAGGTTGCCGCCTTTTTGAAGAGTCAGTGCCATGAAAACAGCTCCTTTGGGTTGTGACGGGTTACTGATTTTCGGCTTGCGCTTCTTCCTTTTTCGGGAAGATCACGCTGGCCAGGATTCCGATAGCCAGGACTATCAGTACGATGAGCAGGCTGGTGTTCGGGGAGATGCTGATGCCGTGGTGGAACAGATGGTCGGTCGCGTTCAAGCCCAGCTTCGCTGCGATGAAGAACAGCAATACGATCACTGCCTTTTCCAGATGCACCACGTAGCGCTTCAGCGCTTCCAGGACGAAATACAGGGTGCGAAGGCCAAGGATTGCGAACAGCATCGCCGAGTAGACGATCAAAGGTTCACGGCTGACCGCAATGACGGCCGGGACCGAGTCGAACGCGAACAGGACGTCGGACACTTCGATCACCACCAGACAGAGGAACAGCGGGGTGGCGAAGAGGTTGCCTTTCGCCGCCAGGCTCTTGTCGTTCCCGGCCGTCCGTACTTCCGCCTCGAGCGTCTTGCGGCTCACGAAGAAGTTGTGGCCGTGCAGCCTGGGCCATACGGGGAAGAGTTTTTTCGCGAAGCGGCAAGCAAGATGCTGCGAGTAATCCTTCTCCTCGTCATCGTCGTCACCGCCCTTGAGCATCATGACGGCGGTCCACGCGACGATCAGCGCGAAGACGATCTCGACCCACGGGCCGAATGCCAGCAGGCCGGTACCGATGACGACAAAGACACCGCGGAACACGATGGCCCCGATGATGCCCCAGTGCAGGATGCGGTGACGCATGCCGTCCGGGACCTTGAACCAGGCGAAGATCGCCATGAAGACGAACAGGTTGTCGACGGAGAGGACCTTCTCCAGTGCATAACCGGTAAGGAACAGGCTGGCCACTTCCGCGCCATGCTGCACGTACAGGAAGCCGGCGAATGCAAGGGAGATGGCCACCCAGAATACCGACCAGATGGACGCACGGGCGAGGGTGATCGGTTTGTCGTCGCGGTGGGTAACCATGTCCAGCAGCAGGGCGGCCAGCGCCAGCCCGACGAATACGGCCATGGTCAACGGCGGAAAGCCAATGGGTGTCGTTTCCACGTTTCGGTTTCCTACAGTTCGAAGTCAACCGGGTTCAAGCCGAGTTCCAGGCAGATCAGGCGGCAAGCCGCTTTTTCCTTGTCGTCGAAATGACCGTCGGAGGCGCCAATGGCACAGGCCACGCGCACCAGCAAGCGGGCTTCTCCGTCCTTGCCCTTGATCTTGCCGATGGCCTTCAGCGCCTCGGCCTGGCCGATCTGGAAATCGAATTCGAACTTGCCGCAGGCGTCGCTGAACACCTTGATCACGTCGTTCAGGTTGAAGACCTTCAATTCCGGCGAGTTGTTGATGAAGCCGACCATCTTCAGCTTCTCTTCGGATTTGATCTCGCCATCCGCGGCGGAGATCAGCGCGCAAGCATTGGCGGTTGCCTCCATGAACGTCCGGTTCTTGAATTTGGCGACTTCGATGGTCAAGGTTTCGCGGGCTTTGGCCGCGTTGGTTTTCAGCCAATCGAGCATGTGTTTTCTCTCAGTGAGCGGGGCCGGACGGCCCCGCCGGGTCAATGGTTACTTGGAGCCCGCTTTCCAGCGCATACCCCAGTCGTAGGCACGATCCATTTCCTCGTGTCCGGGATGGAAGTCGACGCGACGAGAGACCTTGACGGCCCCGTTCACGTTTTCAAGCAGGGCAATCGCACACATGCCGTGGCGGCCTCCCTCCTCGTTCATGCGAACTTCGATTTCGGACTGGCCAGGCACGAAAATGGTTACCACACCGTCAGTTGCCTTCCAGTTCGGAGCGCCGTCGTAGATGAACGCGAAAATCAGGATGCGTTCGATCTTGTTCCACTGTTGCCCGTTGATGCGAAGCCACTCGCCATCGGCAACCGAGCCCGTACGGTCATCTCCCATCAGCTGGATGTAGGGCTCCTCCCGCAGGTCGCCGAAACGCTTGCCGAGCGCCTGCACGGCCCCTTTGAGTCCGTCCTGCATTTCAAACAGGCAGCCCAGGTCCAGGTCGATGGCACCGCGTTTTCCCAGGAAGCCGCCGAGCAGGCCACTCGTACCCTGGTTCCAGTTCAGGTTCACCTTGATTTCACCGAAGCCGGCAGCGGTCTTCTCCAGACTGATGCTGGGGCGCGATTTGTCGAGCGTGATTTTGCTGAGTCGGATCGTGGACGTCGGCGCGCCAGGCGGTACCGGTGCGAGCGCCGGCGCCGGCGCCGGTACGGGTGCCGGGGGCGGCACGGGAGGGCTCTGCGCCTGGCTACCGGAAGGCGTGGCAACGTCGACGCCGAAGTGTTTTGCGAGCGGCTCCAGGCCGCCGGCAAAGCCTTGCGCGACACAGCGGAATTTCCACGCGTCCTGACGGCGGTAAAACTCCCCGAGGATCAGCGCAGTCTCGTTCATCCCGGCAGTCGGAATTTGCGCCTCGATTCCTCCCGTAACGGCCACTGCCAGCATCGAAACGCGGTCGAAGGTCGCCTTGTTCTCATGGATGGTCGCGGTGAGCGCGACTTTCTCGACGGCCGGGTCGATCCGCCCGAGATCCACGGTGAACGTTGCCCGGCCGGCCGTCGTGGTGGTCAACTGAACCGCGCCACCCAGGACACTGGTTTGGCCGTAGAAGCACATGTCGCCATCGCCCCGGACTTTCGCGGCAGCACTGAGCGCGAATGCGGAGATATCGATCTCCGCGCCTGGAATCGGAGCGAAGTTGATGTCCACACGCAATTGACCGGTGGCAACCGGCGCATTTCCGCCAGGTACCAGTGTCGTCATGCTCGCACCGCCTGAATCGCCAGATTGACGAGATCGTCCGCGGTGCGGCCGTGGGTGGACTGGCCGATTGCCTTGAATTCCCAGCCGCCGCCGCCACGGCTGAGGCTTGCCATGACGACACCGGTGTGGCGACCTTTCTCCGCCAGGTTGAAGCGCGCCAGCTCCTGGTTTTTCGAGTCGTCGAGGATGCGGCAGTAGGCGTTTTCGACTTGGTCGAAAGTCTGACCGCGGAAGCTGTTGACGGTGAACACCAGGTACTGGACGGTGCCCGGCAGGCGCTGCAGGTCGACGTGGATGGTTTCATCGTCGCCATCCCCTTCACCCGTCAGGTTATCGCCGGAGTGCTCGATGGCGCCGTCCCTGGATTCCAGTTGTCGGAACCAGACCAGATCGACGGATTTCATGTCGCCGTCCAGCAGGATGCAGGAAGCATCGAGGTCGATGTCGTTGCTGCCGCCACCCAGCATCTTCGAGAAGAAGCCACCGGACTTCACCGGGTCCCAACCCAGGCCCAGACTAATCGAGGTCAAGCCACGACCGGCGGTTTTTTCCAGCGAGATGCTCTGATTCTTGCTCAGGGTGAGTGCCATCTTTACGCTCCTTGTTGATCTTCAGTGTTTTGTGTTCGAGCGAGGGATCGGACGGAGTCACATTCCCCAGCTTTGCTAAACCGCGAGCGGGTTTGCCGCCACACGGGAAAAGAGTCGCCATGGTTCGTCTTGCGCGACAGCTGCTGACTCTTGATCCGGACGCAAGTCGCCGCTGCCGCCGGGCCGACATCGAGTCGGCGAGCAGTAGACCGTGCTCCTTTGGGGGCAGCCTCGCGCATTGCCACGCTCATCAGCCGGCCTCCGCCAGTCGGACGCCGTGCTCGCTACTACTCGGGGCGGTGGGCCTCACGCCGTGCCACTTGGCGCGTTCGAGGATGTTGACCGCCCACTTGTAGTGGGTTGCCGGCTCACACATCGCGTCGTTGTGCTTGAAAACGGCAGGGGCCGCCTCGTTGACGATCAGCCTGGCGCAGTTGAAGTCTTCGAGGCTCACGCGCAGCGCCTCCTGAATGATGCGAATCTGGCTCGGGTGAATGGCCGTCTTCCCTACCAGGCCATGAGCGATGTCCAGTTCCAGCTCCTCGTTCAGGAGATGGGGAGTAGCGAGTTGCTCGAATACGGGTGCGGTCAGGGCAAAGCCCTGAGCACCCATGATTCCGGCAAGCATGGGGATCACGTAGCTGATGGGCGTGCTGTAGATCGTGGTGGCCGGATTGCGCCGCAGGCCTAGACACCCCATCAGGTCGTTGCCGCCGATTCGCAGCGCGATGATGCGTCGGTTCAGGTTGGCCTTCAGGGCCGAGCCAAGCTCTACCATCGCGCCCGGGTCATAGACGTCGGCCGTTTCCAGTGTCGGCATGAGGTACAGGTCAGGATGACTGACCGCGTGCTCCCACGACGAAAGGGATTGCAGGGTCAACTTGGGTACGACGAACCCGTCGACGTGCTTCATCAGCGGCCAGTCGTTCAGAACCGCCGCCATTGCGGCATCACGTGGCCGAACGAACAACAAGGGACCGGATTCGACGCGCCCTCCCCGGGCATCGATATTCGTGAGGAGCGCCTGCAGGTTCGCCAGCGCGCTTTCGACGTCGATTGCCGCCACCGCGTCTTCCAGACAGACCACCAGCGAGCGCAGCTCCGGGATCCTGGTGCCGGAAACCACATCGAGGATGTCGCTGCGGGTGGCCGGCATGTACAGAGTCGCCCCGAGGGCGAACGGAGAAATGGTTTTAATCAATTCGCATTCCGAATGATTGTTGCCGCGCGATACGGGCCCAGATCGGCGCCCGCTTCCTCTACTGTCACGCCCGCGCGTTCGGTGAGGTGCAACAGCAACTGAACGTCGCTGTCATCGCGGTCACGTACCAGTACGCGATCCGGCACACGGCGCAGGACCGCTCGGGTTGCCTCGGCGATACCCGGTTTCACGCGGTTCAGGTTGCCGATGTCGAAGCGGGTCGCCAACGCGGACACTACGTTGTCCGCGGACGCCTGGAGTGCCAGTCGCTGATCGTTGGTCCACGGAACGGCAGGACGAGCGTCTGCCAGCGCCCGGCGTTCGGCATCGATCCTGTCGATGAACTCGCGCGTGACATCGTGTTCGCGCAGGTGTTCGTAGACCACGCAACCATGCAGGCCGCCTTGAGCCGGCCAGATGGTGCGGGACACCAGCCCGGAAACGGTTGCACCGAGAATGCCGGACGGAATTGTCCAGTCTTGTGCGGAGGCAGCCAGCCATGCGCGGCCGCACGGATCTGCCAGGACCACGAGGCGCGGACCTTCAGGGAAGCGCGAGTCGTCCGCCAGGGTCCGTGCGAGTTCGCCGGAAATGGCACCTTTGCCGGTCCAGCCATCGACGAAGACGATGTTTTCGGCGCCATGCAACCGGATGATGGCTTCCAGCGCAACCGTGTCGATCCCGCGATCGCGAATGATGCTGATCCCGTAGTGGCGAGCGTCGCGCCCCGTCTCCACGAGTGCCCGGCGCAGCAGCACGCCAAGCGGCAGGCCGGCGCGAACAAATGAGACCAGGGCGATGTCCGGCCCGGTGTAAGCGCCACTCAGCGCCATCGCGAGGGACTGCACATCCGAAGCCATGCGGGCGCCGTTCTGCACCAGCGCGCGGGCGTAAAGGCGCTTGTGCACGTCGGTGGGAGCCTGCTCGAGGCCGATCATTTCCGAGTAATGCTTTTGATTCGTCTGAATCAGACGCTCCTTCTCCTCGACGTCGGTGACGCTCATCCGCACGTGTCGCAGCAGGAAGTGCACGTCTTCGGGGGCGTAGCTGCCGCTGCCGACGGTGTTCAGGCTCGCGAGGCGATTACCCATGGATCGTCCCCGTCACCCAGTTCGCAAGCTGGCTGCGCGCCGGTGTCGCCCACATGTGGCAGAGGTCCATGTACCCCAGATCGGTGATGCTGTCGCCGAAGCCCAGAACCGGTCGCTCGCCGTGGAGCTCGCGGTCGCGGCGCAGCCACTCGTGAACGGCCGCGCGCTTGGCCAGCCCCGTTGGCAGGAAGGCGAGGTTGTTGCCGTTCGCGTGAACGTGCATGCCGTCCAGCATGCGCCGGGACCGAACTTCGGCCAGCACCTCGGCGAGCACCGAGTCGTCGGACTCGTTGTGCTTGACCACCACGTAATGACGCAAGCCTTCTTCTTCCACCACCCAGCCGCGGAGCGCGTAGCCGAGTGCCTTGCCGATCTCCAGCGTGGCCTCGCTGAGTGCCGGCAGTCGGTCCTGAACGCTCCGGAGGGCCTCGACCATTTGCCCGTGCCAGCTTCGATCGAGTGATCCGTCGGGACGGAGCATGACGCCCCCATGCGAGCAGATTGCGCCTTCGACGAAGGGAAGCTTGACGCGGCCGTATGCCTCCACGCTGCGCGCGGTGACCGGAACGACGTCGGCGGTGGCCAGCAGCCACGTGATGAACGCGTGCTGGACCGGGTCCATGAAGCCGTTCGGCTGACCGTGCACATCCAGCGTGGCCGTCGATCGCGGGACGCCTTCCGCCATCTTGCGGGCGGTCTGGAACAGGGTGTCGTCGAGGTCGACGAATGCCAGGGGGCGATTACCGCTCATCGACGATCACCTCGGCTTTCAGTGCGTCGACGAGTTCTGCAGGCAGGGCCCGGGAGGGGGTTTCCGTGCAGATCAGGACCCGGTCGAACTGGCCGGGCCTCACGTTGTAGAGGAAGTTCGGAATACCGAGGCCGTAGTTGTCGGGGAACGACAGCGCGTGCCCGATCGCGTGGCCCAGCGCGATGGGGGACCGGGTGGTCGAGCTGAAGTGGACATCCGCGCCGGATCGCTCCAGGCGTTCCGCCAGCAGAAAAGGACGCCAGACGAACTCGCCGGTACCGACGACAATGATTTTCTCGCCGGGCTGGACCTGAATTTCCGGTGCGAGCGTGTCGTCCACATGCCGAACGCCCAGACGTCCCCAGTCATTGCGGGGCGAGAGAGGCCATTCGCCCATGGAAACGGCGCCGACGTTCGGCATTTCGGGGAGGGGCGCGGATCGATCCTCGTGGAACTGGTAGGAGCCGGTCAGCAGCGATACCGCGGTGACCGGTTCCCCGATGGATTGACGAACGGTACCGGCAGTCCAGTCGGTCAGGACGCAAGTAACCACGCGCTGGACGTTGCTCAGACCCGCTTCGACCAGCGCGCGGTGCAGGTTCACGAAGGTCTTGCCGGTGGAGGCTTCGTCATCCACCAGGACCAGCGATCGCGCCTTCAGCATCAGGTCACGGATCTCGGGATCGACCGGCAAGTGGATCAGATGAGCGCTCGCATGGCTGTGTTCTTCCTCGAAGCGAGCGAAGACGTCGGTGCCGAGCGGATGACGCGTACTGGTGAGGTACACGCTGTCGGGGCGGCCGGCACGATAGGCGCGGTGCACGCCGGCACCGAGACCCACTGCGGTTTCTGCCATGCCGATCACCAGTACCGGTCCGGGCAGGTCCGCCGGAATTTCGGCAGCCAGGCGCTCGAAGCTGGCCGCCATGATCGACGGACGCGCCGGGATGTGACGGCCCAGGACCTTGGAAACGAAGAGGAATGCTCGCCTGGGATTCCGGCGCTCTGCGAAGCCGAACAGGTTCGCAGGGGGCAGGGCGGCAGCGTCGACTTTGATCTCGAGCAGCCCCCGCTTGAGTTGGGCGCGCAGGCACGTTGGTCCTACGTGGCTTTCCATGAACAGCATCCTCGTTTGGCGTGGCTCGAAGATCCACGACGACCGCCTGCGCCTGGTGCCCAGTCGTTCAGACTGGGTTCGCGCCGGACGCCGGCACCCTCGGTTCGGTATCCCGAAACCTTTCAAAATGAAATTGAATCGTATCAAATTTGAAAGGTTCGTGCGTACACGCTTGTGCCGATATCGCGAGGGCTTTTGTTTTTCGGTTTTGTTCGGGCGGATGGGCTTTGCGGGCGTGGCGCGGCCTGATGGCGACGGTCAGCCGTTCGACCCAAGCCGATGCGGGGATCGCAGTGCCGTGACAGCGGAGAGGAGGGGGGGGCGGAAGGGTGAGGCAGGGGGACGGCGGCCCTCATTGCGCGGGCCGGTGTGGGGTGTCCCGCAAAGTCATTGCGCCTTCGGTATCGGGTTTAAGTTCGGGCAACAATGGTTGGGGCATCCTGGACCGAATGTGATTTCGACACGCCGCCCTGTATCGTCAAACTCGCTCGCGGGAAACGGTAACTTGTAGATTCGGGCGATCATGGAATTTCGTTCGCCTCGAATCGAAAATTGTTCTAGTGCGGCTTTAACGGTCGCAGCACGTCGATGCGCAAGAACTGCCGGTTTTCTCTCCGTTGGCTCCGCTAGACCAACGATCGACACCACGTCGACAATGGGGAAGCGATTGCGCATATCGTTCGACCATACGGAAAGCTTCGCCAGTTCGGTGGTAGAAATGTCGCTTGAATTGTTGTCGAATCGAACATCAAAACCCCAACCGGGCATGTTCGATGGACCGTCGCATGCGAACGCCAAATGTGCACAGCTCAACGCGAGCGTGACGGCGGTTAGGACCCTAGTCACCCTCGGTATCGCACCTCGCGACATTGTTGGCATTGGGGAACGAGAACACCGCAGACGCGAGTGCTCCGCGATCATCGATCGATGAGTTTGCTGTGCGGCGTCACGCGAGGGTCGTCGCACATCCATGCACAGCTACCTTCACATATCGGCGTAAATTCCACGATGATCTGATTGGTTTTTATTGTGCCGTCCGATCGTCGCGTGATCATTTCACCGGTAAATGTCTTTTTGTCGATCAAAATGTGATCGACGCTGATGTCAAGCTGTTTTAAATACTCCTTTATGCTTTCTCCGCGCAATTCCTTCAGTTTTTCGATGTTCTTCTCGGAAGCGAAGGCGCCCGCAATTATGATCGCTTGAATTTTGACATTTGGCCATTTTTTTGCCTTGATAACGCTATCGGCTATCGTCACTCTGTCTGCATTGGAAAGTGTGAACGTGTTGACTGGAAGTCGCAATCGCGCTTCCTCGCCTATCGTGCATGCCACCGCTAGGTTCGATAGCATTGACGACAGAATGAGCGCACAGGCTGCAGCGCTGGATTTGAGGTAATTGCTGTTCATTACTCGATGGTCTTGTCAAAGGTTGCTATGTATCCGGTAATGCTGTCGGCATTATTAATGGCGAGATCCGGGTTGTTCATTGCGAAAATCTTCATCCCGAATTCGGTGTTGCCATACATGGAATCATCGGAATCGAATGTGTCGGTGAAGTGGGTGCATTCGTGAATCAACACCTTTATCTGTGCCTCATGATATAACTCGCCAAACGGGTCGCTGCAAAATGACGAGTAGATGGCGATGACTCGTTTATGGGAGTCGGGTTTGCAAACGGCGGCACGGTTTTGGCCGCTGTCAGGTACGACTGCGCAAGATAAATTCCTGCTGGCTTCGCTGTCCCATCGAACAATCTTTTCTGGCACTAACTCCTGCATCGCGGAGCGCAATCGCGGAAGACGGGTCGATAACGTGTTGCGAATCTGCGCGTTAGCACGTCCAAAATAGGTGGTGACGCGCGCTTGTTCGTTCGCGTCCCATCCTGCTAGCGCTGCAATACGGGCATTAATCAGGCGGACGGCTTCGTAGCGAGCACGCATCACGATTTTTCTGAATTCTTCATTGCTCACGTTCGGGCATATCGGCTTCGTGTTGATATCGACATACACCTTGGAACCCGGCCTTGTGTTTGTCATGGCCGTGTCGTGTACCAGCACGTAGTCGTCGTCAGGATCCGACATTTCTGTTCCTCGTAATTTCGAACTTGATCGATTCCGCATACTCGGATGTGACGCGTTGCGTGTGGCCTGTTGCGTCTGTCACGCCGGTGAATATCTTTCCGGTTGATAGGCAAATCCGATATCGGACATTCGCCAGCGGTCGCCCGCTATCCGCCTCACGTAACACGTATTGTTCGTCATGGATGCCTGATGCCGACTCGTTTCGAGTGGGGGCGAATGCTGAATATCCGATGAACGGGGACGCCGAGCCATGGCCGCCGCCCCCAATGAAAAACGTGCAGTCACTGCCGGCGACTAAAAGGTTTTGCCCGCATGGACAAAGTACCGCGTCGCCCTCCACGGCTACGGCGCGTCCGCCTCCGACAACGGATACCGCGCTTCCTGCTATCGGAAACATTCCCTCGCAGTTTCCGCATGTCGCTTTATCGCCGTCTAAGGCAATGTGCTTGTTGTTCACGAATATGCTTGCAGTGCCCGCGATGACGATTCCACCGGTTGTCGTTGCGTCGCCGTTTCTGATCGCTCGTCGACTCATGGCTATGTCCTCAATTGAAGTAGGTCAAGACCCGATCGGCCGACTCCGGGGCATGCATCGCATCTTGGTCGATCGTGGCACCTTCTACGTCGACGGTCGGTGTGTTCCTCTTCTTTCATTGACTTGAAACTCTGGAGCGTGGACGAGCCATAGACAGTGGCTGGAAGTATTTTCTTTGTATATGGGATGAGTACGATTTTTGGTTCGGATTGCGACTTAAACGTCGTACCATGTGATGGCCGGTGAGGCCAATCAGGCCGCCACCTCCGATGATGCCGAGTGCACCGAGGATCGCCAGCGCGTTGCTGAACGCCCCGGCGCTCGGCCCGGCGAACAGGTCGCGGATCTGACTCGCGAGCGACTGGACGAAGATCCGAACGGAGTGAAACGAACCGGCCTTGAAGCTGCCTCGCACCTCGATACGGACCTCGGCGTTCTCGCCATTGAGTTCCTTGTTGGCGGACGTGAAGAGGTCGGCGATCGCGATCAGTGCCGGCGCGAGGTCGCGCACGTCCATCCGGTGCTCGGCGAGCGTTGGCCCGTCGTAGATGACGTTGAACGGTTGGTGATTGCGCGTGCCGCTCGTGCTACGTGGCGGTGGGAGCAATCGGCGATTGGCGGTACTGACGATTATGAGCGCGCTCCCTGATTCGGAGCGGCGATGATGCACCTTGGGAATCGGTGGAGCCTGGGGCGAATGTGACGAAGTGGCCGAGGGGCGCAGTGCGCCGGGCAGGTGTGAACCGGGCAGTCAGGAGAGGTGTTCATGAACGAGCAAACAGGATCGAGGCGGAACGCTCAATCTAGCGGTTTGCTGGTGAACGAGAAATGAGACTTGAACGAAAACTGGCGGGGTATGCCGTTCGGCAGAGAGTGGCTTTGCTGCCGCTGTCGCGTGCGCGGAGCATGCAGGCTTAGAGCGTACCGACTTAACGCAGAAGATGACGCGGGCACGACGGAGAGGGACGCCGGCCCGCGTCGGACCGCCCGGTTCCGGCCGGGCGGTCAGGGCCTGTCACCGAAGTGCCAGGCCCTGAACCGTCAGACGGCGAGGCAGAGGTACTTGATCACGACGTAGTCGTCGATGCCGTAGTGCGAGCCTTCGCGGCCGAGGCCCGACTGCTTCACGCCACCGAACGGTGCGACTTCGTTCGAGATCAGGCCCGTGTTCACGCCGACCATCCCGTATTCGAGCGCTTCCGCCACCTTCCACACGCGGCCGATGTCGCGGCTGTAGAAGTACGCGGCGAGGCCGAACTCGGTGTCGTTCGCGAGGCGGATCACTTCGTCGTCGCTGCCGAACTTGAACAGCGGTGCGAGCGGCCCGAACGTCTCTTCCTTCGCGACTTTCATCGCCGGCGTGACACCCGTCAGCACGGTCGGCTCGAAGAAGCCGTGGCCAAGTGCGTGGCGCTTGCCGCCCGTCACGACGGTCGCACCCTTCGCGAGCGCGTCCTCGATGTGCGCTTCGACCTTCAGCACGGCTGCTTCGTTGATCAGCGGACCTTGCGTGACGCCCGGCTCCGTACCGCGGCCGACCTTCAACTGGCCGACGGCTGCCGCGAGCTTCTGCGCGAACTGGTCGTACACGGCTTCATGCACGTAGAAGCGGTTCGTGCACACGCAGGTCTGGCCGCTGTTGCGGTACTTCGATGCGATCGCGCCCTGCACGGCCGCATCGAGGTCGGCGTCGTCGAACACGATGAACGGTGCATTGCCGCCGAGCTCCAGCGACACCTTCTTGACCGTCGCCGCGCACTGCGACATCAGCAGGCGGCCGACCGGCGTCGAGCCGGTGAACGACAGCTTGTGCACGATCGGGTTCGACGTCATCTCGCCGCCGATCGCCTTCGGGTCGCCCGTGACGACGCTGAACACGCCCGCCGGCACGCCCGCGCGCTCGGCCAGCACGGCCATCGCGAGTGCGGAGAACGGCGTCGCCTCGGCCGGCTTCACGACGATCGGGCAGCCTGCGGCGAGTGCCGGGCCGACCTTGCGCGTGATCATCGCCGCCGGGAAGTTCCACGGCGTGATCGCCGCGCACACGCCGATCGCTTCCTTCGTCACGACGATGCGCTTGTCGCTCGCCGGCGTCGGGATCGTGTCGCCGTACACGCGCTTGCCTTCTTCCGCGAACCATTCGAGGAACGATGCGGCATAGCCGATTTCGCCCTTCGCTTCCGCCAGCGACTTGCCCTGCTCGGTCGTCAGGATCAGCGCGAGGTCGTCGGCGTTTTCCATCATCAGGTCGTGCCACTTGCGCAGGACGACCGCGCGTTCCTTCGCGGTCTTCTTGCGCCACGCCGGCCATGCGGCGTTCGCGGCTTCGATCGCGTGACGCGTTTCTGCCGTGCCCATCGCCGGCACGGTGCCGAGGAGGCCGCCCGTCGCCGGGTTGCGAACTTCGAACGTCTCGCCGTTCGTCGCGCCTTGCCATTCGCCGTTGACGTACGCCTGCTGGCGGAACAGCGACGGGTCTTTCAGTGCCAGGGTTTCCTGAACAGTGCTCATATGAATCACCTGCTTCGAAAAGGACGGATGAAACGGCCGCCGCCGTCACGAAGACGGCGGCGGCGCATTCAGTTGATGAAGTCGACGGAAACTCAGGCCGGCACGCCGACCGTTTCCTTCAGCACTTCCTCGAGGATCACGAGGGCTTCGTCGAACACGGCTTGCGGGATCGTCAGCGGGAACAGGAAGCGCACGACGTTCGAGTACACGCCGCACACGAGCAGCAGCAGGCCGCGCTCGAGCGCACGCGTCTGCACGCGCTTCGTGAATTCCGCATCCGGCTCGCCCGAGCCCGGCTTCAGGAACTCGACCGCGATCATCGCGCCCGGGCCGCGCACGTCGGCGATCTGCGGCACGTCGGCCTGCAATGCGTTCAGCTTCGCCTTCAGCGCGTCGCCGAATTGCGTTGCGCGCTCGCACAGCTTCTCTTCGTCGATGATCTCGAGCACCGCGTGCGCCGATGCGACGGCCAGCGGGTTGCCCGCGTACGTGCCGCCGAGGCCGCCAGGCGCTGCCGCGTCCATCACTTCCGCACGACCGACGACGCCCGACAGCGGCATGCCGCCCGCGAGGCTCTTCGCCATCGTGATCAGGTCGGCCAGCACGTCGTAGTGCTGCATCGCGAACAGCTTGCCGGTACGCGCGAAGCCCGTCTGGACTTCGTCGGCGATCAGCAGGATGCCGTGCTCGTTACAGATCTTGCGCAGCGCGCGTACGAACTCGGCCGGCGCCGCGTAGAAGCCGCCTTCGCCCTGGACCGGTTCGAAGATGATCGCGGCGACGCGCTTCGGATCGATGTCGGCCTTGAACAGCATCTCGATCGCCTTGATCGAGTCGGCGGTCGTCACGCCGTGCACGGCGTTCGGGTACGGGGCGTGGAACACGTCGCCCGGGAACGGGCCGAAGTTCAGCTTGTACGGCGCGACCTTGCCGGTCAGCGCCATGCCCATCATCGTGCGGCCGTGGAAGCCGCCCGAGAAGGCGATGACGCCCGGACGGCCGGTCGCTGCACGCGCGATCTTGATCGCGTTCTCGACGGCTTCCGCGCCGGTCGTGAAGAACGCGGTCTTCTTCGGGAAATCGCCCGGCGCGCGAGCGTTGATCTTTTCAGCCAGTTCGACGTACGACGCGTACGGGACGATCTGGTAAGCGGTGTGCGTGAAGTTGTTCAGCTGATCCGCGATCGCCTTGACGATCTTCGGGTGGCGGTGGCCGGTGTTCAGCACCGCGATGCCGGCGGCGAAATCGATGAAGCGGCGGCCTTCGACATCCCACAGTTCCGCGTTCTCGGCGCGGGCTGCGTAGAAATCGCACATCACGCCAACGCCGCGCGGGGTGGCGGCGTTCTTGCGGGCCTGCAGGTCGGCATTCTTCACGGTCATCTCCTTGATGTTCTTTCCGGTGAGTAGAAAATCGGGCGCTTCGACAGCCCATGGAGGCGACTATAATCACATTTGGCTCTGGCAATCAGAGCCATTTCAATAAATATTCAGGAGCCAATCATGCGCGCGAGCGTGTTGTCGGACTGGCTGGCGCAGCGCCTCGTGCGCGGCGGCGAACAGCCGATCTACCGGCAGCTTCACCGGCTGCTGCAACAGGCGATCCTGTCGCGCGAACTGCCGGCCGGCACGCGCGTGCCGTCGTCGCGGCTCCTGGCCGCCGAGCTCGGGATCGCGCGCAATACGGTCACGCAGGTTTACGAACAGCTTGCGCTCGAAGGCTACGTGAACTG
>NZ_JAAGPB010001195.1:0-528 GCF_017104585.1 Burkholderia sp. Ac-20392 | reverse complement strand
CGAAGTTGAGCGCTCACGCTTATCGGCTGTAAATTTAAAGACAGACTCAGGGGTCTGTAGCTCAGTCGGTTAGAGCACCGTCTTGATAAGGCGGGGGTCGTTGGTTCGAATCCAACCAGACCCACCAATGTCTTGTCTGACTGTAGGTACCTGAGGCAAATCTGTACATGGGGGCATAGCTCAGCTGGGAGAGCACCTGCTTTGCAAGCAGGGGGTCGTCGGTTCGATCCCGTCTGCCTCCACCAATCTTCAATGACAAGCGTTCGACTTGGGTCGAATCTTTGTCATTGGCGATTGAGCCAGTCAGATGATATGAGTAAAACCATATCGGCTGTCGTTCTTTAACAATCTGGAAGAAGTAAGTAATTTGGATAGCGGAAGCGTCTATGAGATGGACGTGGAAACTATCCGGGTTGTGATTGTATCGATGTATCTCAAGATGATTCGAACTCTATGTTTGACTCAATTGGAATACGGCACAAATGCGAGAACTCAACCTGTAACGACTGTCGATGAGACAGACTCGTT
>NZ_JAAGPB010001194.1:0-532 GCF_017104585.1 Burkholderia sp. Ac-20392 | reverse complement strand
CCGATCGCCCGCCCCGCCGCGATGACGACTCGCGTCCGCGCCGCGCAGGTGGCGAAGGCGGCGCACGCGCACCGTATCGCGACAACGCATCCGGCGAAGGCGCGAAGCGCAGCTTCGGCGACCGCCGCACGTCGTCCGATCGCCCTCCCCGTCGCGATGACGACTCGCGTCCGCGTCGCGCAGGTGGCGAAGGCGGCGCACGCACGCCGTATCGCGACAACGCATCCGGCGAAGGTGCGAAGCGCAGCTTCGGCGACCGCCGTACGTCGTCCGATCGCCCGCCGCGCCGTGATGACGATTCGCGTCCGCGTCGCGCAGGTGGCGAAGGCGGTGCACGTGCGCCGTATCGCGACAACGCATCCGGCGAAGGCGCGAAGCGCAGCTTCGGCGACCGCCGCACGTCGTCCGATCGCCCGCCCCGCCGCGATGACGACTCGCGTCCGCGCCGCGCAGGTGGCGAAGGCGGCGCACGCGCACCGTATCGCGACAACGCATCCGGCGAAGGCGCGAAGCGCAGCTTCGGCGACCGCCG
>NZ_JAAGPB010001193.1:0-345 GCF_017104585.1 Burkholderia sp. Ac-20392 | reverse complement strand
AAAAAAAAAAAAAAAGAAAAAAAAAAAAAAAAAAAAAAAAACTTATTCACTCAGCTCACGACGCTGCTATTACGTTCAAGCGTTTCTTTTTTTTTTCACGTACCAGCGACACACTCAAATCTACACCGCGATATACACTCTTGCCCTCCACGCCGCTCTTCCGATCTCGCGACGGCCTGATTCATCGCGCGCCGGCGTACGCGGCGCGTCGACGCGACAAGCCCGGGCCACCGCGTGGCTCGGGCTGTTCGCGCTCGTGCTCGCGCTCGTCGCGCCGCTGATCTCGCAACTGCGCGCAGCCGCATCCGATGACCGCAGTTGCGAGATAAGCGGCGCGACGAGCGA
>NZ_JAAGPB010001192.1:0-543 GCF_017104585.1 Burkholderia sp. Ac-20392 | reverse complement strand
GAGCTGAGCCCCGTCGACAACGACCCAATCGAACTGGTGGCTGACGACAGACCCGTCGACGTCGAAGTCGACAACGATGTGATCGAGCTGTTCGCCGACGACAAGCCCGTCGAAGTCGAGGTCGACAGCGAAGTGATCGAGCTATTCGCCGACGACAGGCCGGTCGATGTCGAGGTAGACAGCGAAGTCACCGAACTGTTCGTCGAGCTGAGCCCCGTCGACAACGAACCAATTGAACTGGTGGCTGACGACAGCCCCGTCGACGTGGAGGTTGACAACGAAGTAATCGAGCTGTTCGCCGACGACAGGCCCGTCGAGGTCGAGGTCGACAACGACGTCACCGAACTGTTCGTCGAGCTGAGTCCCGTCGACGTCGAAGTCGACAACGAAGTAATCGAGCTATTCGCCGAAGACAGGCCCGTCGACGTCGAGGTCGACAACGACGTCACCGAACTATTCGTCGAGCTAAGCCCTGTCGACAACGAACCAATTGAGCTGGTGGCTGACGACAGCCCCGTCGACGCGGAGGTCGACAACGACGTG
>NZ_JAAGPB010001191.1:0-618 GCF_017104585.1 Burkholderia sp. Ac-20392 | reverse complement strand
GCAAGCCGCATCAGCTCTCCGGCGGCCAGCAGCAGCGCGTCGCGTTGGCCCGCTCGCTGGTCAAGCGCCCGAAGCTCTTGCTGCTCGACGAGCCGATGTCCGCGCTCGACAAGAAGATCCGCCAGAAGACCCAGCTCGAACTCGTGAACATCATCGAGAAGGTCGACGTGACGTGCGTGATGGTCACGCACGATCAGGAAGAGGCGATGACGATGGCCAGCCGCCTCGCGGTGATGAGCGAAGGCAAGATCGTGCAGATCGGTGCGCCGGGCGAGGTGTACGAATTCCCGAACAGCCGCTTCTCGGCCGAATTCATCGGCTCGACGAACCTGTTCGAGGGCCGCGTGGTTGAAGACGAGCCCGATCACATCTTCGTCGAGAGCGACGACCTCGAAGCACGCATGTACGTGAGCCACGGCATCACGGGCCCGCTCGGCATGCCGGTCGGCATCTCGGTGCGTCCGGAGCGCATTCACGTGTCGCGCGAGAAGCCGGGCTCGAAACACAACTGGGCGCGCGGCGTCGTGACCGACATCGCGTACATGGGCAGCTACTCGCTGTATCACGTGCGCTTGCCGAGCGGCAAGACGGTCGTGTCGAACCTGTCGAGCTCGCACC
>NZ_JAAGPB010001190.1:0-702 GCF_017104585.1 Burkholderia sp. Ac-20392 | reverse complement strand
CCGAACTGTTCGTCGAGCTGAGCCCCGTCGACAACGAACCAATCGAGCTGGTGGCTGACGACAGACCCGTCGACGTCGAAGTCGACAACGAAGTAATCGAGCTGTTAGCCGACGACAGGCCCGTCGACGTCGAGGTCGACAACGACGTCACCGAACTGTTCGTCGAGCTGAGCCCCGTCGACGTCGAAGTCGACAACGAAGTGATCGAACTGTTCGCCGACGACAGGCCGGTCGATGTCGAGGTCGACAACGACGTCACCGAACTATTCGTCGAGCTGAGCCCCGTTGACAACGAGCCAATCGAGCTGGTGGCTGACGACAACCCTGTCGACGTGGAGGTCGACAACGAAGTAATCGAGCTATTCGCCGACGACAGGCCCGTCGAGGTCGAGGTAGACAGCGAAGTCACCGAACTATTCGTCGAGCTTAGCCCCGTCGACAACGAACCAATTGAACTGGTGGCTGACGACAGACCCGTCGACGTCGAAGTCGACAACGATGTGATCGAGCTGTTCGCCGACGACAAGCCCGTCGAAGTCGAGGTCGATAGCGAAGTGATCGAGCTATTCGCCGACGACAGGCCGGTCGATGTCGAGGTAGACAGCGAAGTCACCGAACTGTTCGTCGAGCTGAGCCCCGTCGACAACGACCCAATCGAACTGGTGGCTGACGACAGACCCGTCGACGTCGAAGTCGACAACG
>NZ_JAAGPB010001189.1:0-478 GCF_017104585.1 Burkholderia sp. Ac-20392 | reverse complement strand
GCCGCGCCCGACTGGGAGACGCTGCCCGCGCGTACCGCCGCGCTGCATGCGCTGTTTGCGGCGGCGCGCGAATTGAGCGGCGCGTGGCCCGCGTTCGTGCAATTGACGAGCGTGATCGATCGCGCATGTGCGGCCGAACCGGCCGCCGACGGGCCCGTCAAGGCCAGGCTCGTCGACCTGACCGGCGTGCGCACGCAGCGCGCCGCGCTGTTCGCGCTGTCCGGCGACATCACCGCGCAATGGCTCGGTAACGAGGGCGGGGTGCTCGAGCACGACGATCCCGAATTCGTGCACCAGATGCGGGTCGCGCTGCGCCGCCTGCGTACGCTGATGCGCTTCTTCCCGCTCTTCGCCGATCGCCAGTGGCGCGACACACTCGGTGTCGACCTGCGCTGGCTTGCCTCGCTGCTCGGCACGGTGCGCGACTGGGACGTGTTCGCGACGGAAAGCCTGCCCGCGCTGATCGCGGCCGACGGCA
>NZ_JAAGPB010001188.1:0-584 GCF_017104585.1 Burkholderia sp. Ac-20392 | reverse complement strand
TTCGACCATGAGCAATCTATCTTCTTTTCTCCAACGACACGCTGCCACCAGAGTCATGCACGGGGTAGTCCCTTCTTTCCTTCACCGACGCACTCCCGTCCCCGGCCGAGGCCCATGCGGCCGGCAACGTCGAAGGCCGGGGGCGCGGCCACCAGGCCGGGTTCGACCAGGGCCGCGAACGGGGTTTCGGGGCCGGCCAGGCTGACGCGCGCGAACAGGCCGCGCAGCTCGCGGCGCTCGCCGCGTCGTTCCGCGAGGCCGTGTCGACCGTCGAACACGATCTGGCCGCCGACATCGCGCAGCTCGCACTCGACATCGCGCAGCAAGTCGTGCGCCAGCACGTGAAGCACGACCCGGCCGCACTGGTTGCCGCCGTGCGCGACGTGCTCGCGGCCGAACCCGCGTTGTCCGGCGCGCCGCATCTCGCGGTCAATCCGGCCGACCTGCCCGTCGTCGAAGCCTATCTGCAGGACGATCTCGATACACTCGGCTGGAACGTGCGCACCGACGCGTCGATCGAGCGCGGCGGCTGCCGCGCGCACGCCGCGACCGGCGAGGTCGATGCGACGCTGCCCACGCGCTGA
>NZ_JAAGPB010000122.1:0-20086 GCF_017104585.1 Burkholderia sp. Ac-20392 | reverse complement strand
CCTGCGCGACGGCCGCCTCGCGCTCGTGATGGACAGCAACAGCGTGTCGGGTGCCGAAGTGTTCGCGGTGCGGCCGGCATCGCGCCAGGTGCCGTCGAAGGTGCGCGTCGTCATCGATGCGCTCGTCGACGAGATACCGCGCATGCTGGCGTCGGATGATTGAGGTCGGCGCGAGAGCCCCACGAAGCATGTTCGGCTGACGCGGCGTATGATCGTCGCACGCCAAATATACCGGGGACATGCCGTCATGAAGCGGGAGCCGCAGGTCGTCATCGTCGCGTCAGTGACCGTACCGAACCTCACCTGTCATCCGGTGTGCCGCTGATGCGCACGCATGCACGCGGCCCCGGCGCGAGCGGGGTGGATATCCCTGCAACGACACAATGCGAGCGCGCATGACGGCGATCGATACCCCGAATGCCGCACGGCAACCCGGCTGGCTGCGCATCGCGCCCGCGCTGTTCCTGCTGCTGTGGGCAAGCGGCTTCGTGTTCCTGAAGCTCGGCTTGCGCTATGCCGATCCGCTCACGTTCCTCGCGCTGCGCTATGCCTGCGTCGTCGCGTTGCTCGCCGGCCCGTTCCTGTGGCTGCGCCCCGCGTTGCCGCACACGGCGCGCGCATGGCGCGATCTCGTCGTGGTCGGCCTGTTGCTGCAGGCCGGCTATTTCGCATTCACGTACCTGAGCCTGAAGCTCGGCATGTCGGCCGGCGCCGTCGCGCTCGTCACGTCGCAACAGCCGATTCTCGTCGGGCTGCTCGCGCCGATGATTGCCGGCGAGCGCGTCGGCGTGCTGCGCTGGATCGGGCTCGCGCTCGGCGCCGCGGGTGCGGTGCTGGTGATCCTCGCGCGTTCGTCGGTCGATGTCGCGTCGCCGTGGGCGCTCGCGTTCGCGCTGTTCGCGCTTGCGTGCATCACCGGCGGCACGCTGTGGGAAAAGCGCTTCGGCACCGACGTGCATCCGGTCACCGCGAATCTCGTGCAGTACGCGGTCGGCCTGGCGGTCACGGCGCCGCTCGCGTTCGCGCTCGAACCGATGCACGTGCAATGGACCGCCGGGCTCGCCGGCTCGCTCGCATACCTCGTCATCTGCAACTCGCTGATCGCGATCTCGCTGCTGCTCGCGATGGTGCGGTATGGCGAGGCGTCGCGCGTGTCGGCGCTGTTCTTCCTGATCCCGCCCGCGACCGCGCTGATCGCACTCGTCGCGCTCGGCGAGACGATCGGTGCGCTCGCATGGCCGGGCATGGCGCTCGCGGCCGCGGGCCTGTTTCTCGTGATGCGTTATTGAACTGAATCGAATGCGCGCGGGAGGCAGCCCGCCGCGCGCATCTCGCCTGTCGAGACGACGTCCCGGTCATCGACGCGAAATTCGCGCGGCTCCCGGACTGGCCTGGATGACGCCGCGCCGCACCGTTTCAACCTGGCGCCCGCTGCGGATTGCAGTCCACCGAATACTCCGCGTGCTCGCCATTGACGTGCAGCACCAGCGTCGCCTTGCAGATGTCGCCGGAATCGACGCTCAGCCGCATCGTCGCGAGCGGCCGATCCTCGCCGCCGGCGAGTCGCGATTCGCCGGAGCGCGTCAGCGAGGCCGAGCCGGCGCCGCCGGTTTTGGTGATGCGCAGGCTGTACGACACGTCGACCGGCGCGGTCGCCTGCACGTGCGGCACGATGTTCACGCCGCCGGCACTGGCGGCGATGTCGAAATAGGCGTTGAGATCGTGAATGCCAACCATGATCGTCCCCTGTCGAATGAAAAAAAGGCCGAACGGGCAACCGTCCGGCCTTTTCGTTACGCCGGCGGCGCTTAGTGCTGCTTGACCGAAACGGTGTTGTTGAAGCCGTTCTGGTTGATGCTCGCGTAGTTCGCGTTGCCTTGCTGGACCAGCGTGGCGTTGTTGAAGTAGCCGTTCTGCGTCACGTAACCCTGGTTGCCCGAGCCCGACACTTGCGACGCGTTGATGATGTTGAAGCCGCCGGCCTGCGAGAGGCTCAGCACGTCATCCGCACCCGTCTGCGACGCATTGGCGTAGTTGCCGATGTCGCCCGACTGGCTCACCGTCGTCGACGAGCCCGATGCCGACTGCGCCACGGACGCCAGGTTGTCCGCCGACGCCTGCGTGATGGATGCCGTCGAACCGTTCGAGCCGGTTTGCGTGATCGACGCCGTGTTGAACGCGGCCGTTTGCGTGATGGACGCGCTGTTGCCGTAGCCGTACTGCTGCGTGATCGTCGCGTTGTTCGACGCAGCCGACTGGTTGATCGTCGCGTTGTCGCCGAACTCGAACCACTGGTTGACCGTTGCGTTGTTGGCGTCCGCGGTCTGCGTGATCGACGTCGTGTTGCCGGCCGCCGCGAGCTGGTTCACCGTCGCGTTGTTGCCGCTCACGCCGCCCGATTGCGAGATCGTCGTCGTGTTGCCGCCGCCGAACGACGAGTTCACGGTGGCGGTTTCGGTGCCGCTCTGGGTCGTCGTGACCTGGTCGCCTGCCTCGGCGAACTGCGTCACGCTGGCGTTGGTCGTGCCACCGGTTTGCGTGATCGACGTCGCGTTCCCGCCGCCCCAGGTCGTCTGGACGTTTGCGGTGCCGTTGTTGCCGGTCTGCGTGATGCCGACGGTGTTGCCGAACGTGTCCGCCTGCGTCACGGTCGCGTTGTTGCCGATCGCCGACTGGCTCGGCGTGCCCTGGTTGATCGTCACGCTGTTCCAGCCGCCGCCCGATTGCGAAATCGACGCGCTGTCGATATAGCTGTACTGGTTGATCGTGTTGGTGTCGTATTGCGGGCCGCCGGTGTAGACCGACGCCGTTTGCGTGATGTTCGCCGAGAAATCGCCGCCACCGGATTGCGTCACGTAGTTCCGCTCGTTCGACGTGTTCGTCTGCGACACGTTCACGCTCGAATACGGCTGCGCCCACCAGGAGTTCTGCTGGATCACGGTCGTGTCGCCGCTGCCGCCCTGGGTCGTCACGTTGGCGACGAACCCGTAGCGGGGATCGTTGCCGGCTGCCGACTGGTTGATCGTCACCGAATCACCGCTCGTCGCCGTCTGTTCGACGGTTGCCGAGTTGAAGTTGCCGGATTGCCCGATGTTCACGTTGTTCCCCGACGAATCGGCCTGTGCGGCAGCCGATGCGAGCATCAGCACTGCGATTGCGATTGCAGACTTGGTCACCTTCATTTGTTGCTCCTGATTCGAAAGAAAATTCGCCGGAAAAGTCGATCTTCGCCGGCACCCCCGCCAATTGAGGACGCTCTCACGTCCCACACCTCACACCACTCCAAGCAAAGCACTTGCAAGCTGCGTAACCGTTACCGCGTCACCACCGTGGCGCGCGCGCCGATGCCGGTCTGGATCACCTGGATGCCGGTGTTCGATCCGCCCTGCACGATGTTCACCGCGTTGTTGATGCCGTTCTGCGTGACGCGCGCCGACAGCGACGTGCCGACCTGCGTCGATTCGACCGAATTGCCGACGCCGTTCTGTTGCACCTGCAACGTGTTGCCGTTGCCGCGCTGGGTCGCATTCAACGTGTTGCCCAAGCCGACCTGCGACGCCGCGATCCAGTTCTGCGCACCGGTCTGCCGCGCGACGATCGAGTTGCCGTCGCCGGCCTGCCAGGCCAGCGCACCGTTGTGGCCCGCCTGGTCGAGCGATGCGGTATTGCCGACACCGCTCTGCCGGACCGCGACGATGTTGCCGCTGTAGTCGAACGCGGGTTCGGGCGCGCCGAGGTCGTTGAGCGGCACGGGTGCCGCCGACGCCGCCTGCATGGCTGCCGCCGCCCACACGGTCGCGAGCACCCGCCGCATCACGCGGGCGCGCCCGTTCCGATCACGCTGTCGATTCATCATGTTTTCTCCGCTGGCCGGCCTGATGCCGGTTAATGAGTGGACACGCCCGAGCGATCGATCTTCTGCGGGTCGTACGCGGTGTTCGCGTCCTCCATGTCCTGCGCGTATTTCCGGTCTTCCTGCAGATACCGCTGCATCGTCGGGTCGTACCAGTCCTGGTCGTTCTTCAGCGCCCAGGTCTGGTTCGCGACGCCCTGGACGATCAGGTGCGTGAGCGCCGATTCGATCGCTTCGTTCACGCAGATCTGCGCGGGTTCGTTACGCGTCAGCCCGGCTTCCGCCTGCAGCAGGTCCTTGAAGCCGACGAAGCGATAGATGCCCGTGTCGACCTGATAGGAGTAGACGGTCTTGGTCGTCGACACGCTGTTGAGCACCTGGCCCGTGCGGATGTCGATCGCGCGCAGGTTGACGGTGACCTGGTCGATCCGGTATTGCGTCGACCCGCTGATCCCGAGGTAGGCGACGCCGGCCCCGCCGGTCCGGACGTTCGTGTCGTAGCCGACGATGCCGCCCTCGAGCACGATGTTCGCGGGCATCAGCGGCGCCATCGCATCGTTCTGCGCCTTCTTCGCATCCGCGCCGTCGGTGGCGCGCATGATCTTGCGTTCGGTCAGCAGGTCCTGCAGGTTCTCGCGTTCCACCGGCGTGAACCAGCCGGAGTCGCGCATCGCCTTGACGAGGAACGACGCGCCGCCCTGCGTGACCTGCGACGAGAAGGAACTGTCCGGCGATGCCTTGTACTGCCCCGTCAGGTCGCGAAAGCCGTACACGGCCGCGACGATCTTGCCCTTCGGCGGCGGGAGATGCGTGAGGTCGCGCGTGGTGCGCGTCGGCGGCGTCAGCGTCGCGTTGCTCAATGCCGGCATCGGCCGCGTGACGCAGCCGACCAGCGACAGCAGCAACACCGCGCCCATGGCGATCCGTGTCATCCCCGTGTTGAAGCGTGTGCGTTCAGCATTTTTTTTCATGATTCGCTCAGTCGTTTTTTTCGATTTATTGGCCGTTGCTGACGATGAACGTCGAGGTCGCACCCGTCGTCTTGTCGGTGGTCGTCACTTGCAGGCTGCCGTTGCCGGCCGCACTCACGACGATCGTGAAGTTGCCCGTGCTGATCGTCCCCGGCTTGAGCTCGCCGTTGGTGCCGACGATCGAGTTCGTCACCGAGCCGGCAACGCGCGACAGGATCGCCTGCTGCAACTGCGCATTGAACTGGTCGAGCGACGACGTGGACGTCGGCGACGAATAGGCCGACAGCGACGGATCCGTATGCTTGTTCTGCGCATTGGCTTCGTTGAGCAGATTCGGGCCGTTTGCCGGGTTGCCGCCGAAGTTCGGGTTGTTCGGCTGATAAACCAGCGTCGACGACCACGCATACGGCGACGCCGCGGTCATCGCGACCAGGGCGATCAAGCTCAATCTGATTCGATTCATTTTCCCTAACCCCTGTTTTTGATTAATCGACTAAATCTCGTCTTTGGCCAGATCCGAATCGGGAAACAACAAATTCGACAGATCGTCCTGAATGACGGTTTGAAAGGAAATGTTGGCGGCGCTTTCGGCCACGGCCTTGACGTTGGCCCGCGCGATCGGCAGGAAGGTCTGGAACACGCGTTTTTGCTGGAATTCGACCCAGATCAGGCTGCCGTAACGCCCGGACGGGCGTTCGTGAATGGCGACCATGTAGCGTTCGCTCAGCGGGATTTCCGACCACGTCTGCGAGAAGTAGGTATAGAAATCGCGGCCGGCGAGCGTCACGGCATCGGTCGTGACCGTGCCGCCGAGCTGGTCTTCCGGAAGGGCATGGCGGGCGGCGGCCTTGGCACTGGCCGACGCGGCGCCGGCGGCCGGTTGCGCCGCGGCCGGGCCCGCGCCGGGCGCGGGCTTCGGTGCTTCGAGGACGCGTTCGGCGTTCAGCAGCGTCGAGGGCGGCGCAATCGGATGTCCGCCGTTCGCCGCGGCGGCAGGCGGCGCGTCGAGGGTGTCCTGAGCCTGCGCGCGTGCCGTCGCGAAAAGCGACAGGCACGTCACGGCCCCCCAGGCCAATCGCCTGCTTGCGCTCGAAACCATTTCCCCGACCCCCGAATGCACTTTTACGAAATATGGCGCCGCCCGTTTTTTGGGTTATTCGTTCCTGGTCGAACGCGGCACATGGTGGGGGGAGTCAGCAAGAGGCGTGCCTGCTGCTGTTTTAAACGGTTTATATTTTTAAGTCGTTATTCGTCTAATTTTTGAGCGGCATATTTCTGTCACGTAAAACGTTTGCGAGTTCGATATTCATTAACAAGCTTTCTTTTATAAATGGAGCATTACAGTTAAATCAGACGATATTTCCGGAAAATCGTGATTTGGAAATTCCTGGCGATGCTGATGCAGAGAAAACGTAACGTGTTGCTACGGGTTCGCCCGTAACGACACGACGTAACGCCCCGTTACGCACGTAGAATCGTCGGACGAAAGCGCAGGTTCCGGGCTTCCGGCCCGGAAACCTCTCTCCACGCTATTCACGTGAACGGACTTCGGGAGCACACATGTCATCTCGCACCTATCTCGTCACCGGCGCATCGCGCGGCATCGGCCTCGCGGTCAGCACGTTGCTCGCCCGGCGCGGCCATCGCGTCGTCGGCCTTGCGCGTCACGCGCAGGACATCGACTTCCCCGGCGCATTGCTCGCGTGCGATCTCGCCGACATCGAGCAGACGGCAGCCACCCTGGCGCGCATCAGCGAGCAGCACGATGTCGACGGCATCGTGAACAACGCGGGCATCGTGTTGCCGCAACCGCTCGGGCAGATCGATTTCCAGTCGCTGCAGACCGTGTTCGATCTCAACGTGCGCGCCGCGATCCAGGTCACGCAGCACTTTGCGGATGCGATGAAGGCACGCGGCCACGGGCGCATCGTCAACATCTGCAGCCGCGCGATTTTCGGCAGCCTCGATCGCACCGCGTATTCCGCCGCGAAGAGCGCGCTCGTCGGCTGCACGCACACGTGGGCGCTCGAACTGGCCGAACATGGCGTGACCGTCAACGCGGTTGCGCCGGGGCCGATCGAGACGGAACTGTTCCGGCAGACGCGGCCCGTCGGCAGCGAAGCCGAACGCAAGGTGCTCGCGACGATCCCCGCGCGCCGGCTCGGCACGCCCGACGACGTGGCCGCGGTGATTGCATTCTTCCTGTCGGACGAGGCGGGTTTCGTCACGGGGCAGGTGCTGGCCGTGGACGGTGGCGGCAGTCTCGGCGGGCGCAGTTGAAGCCGACGTCGACGCACCGGGCGCCGTAGGCCCGGCGCCCGGCAGCGGCCGGTTTCGGCGCGCATCGCGGGTGCATACATGTGTGCGCGCTGATGGCGGGCATTCTGCTTGCGCGCATATTCCGCCACCCCGTTAGCATGTGACGAATCGGACTTTGGGTGCCGCGCGCGCGACGCTAAGATCGCCGATCCCGTAGATCGAGCGTTCAGAACAATGAAAAAGTCCGCGTCGCCGTTACATGCTTTTCGTTTCCGTGTCGTCTGCGCCGCGATTGCCGGTGCGCTGTCGCTCGCATCGTGCGGCGGCGTCGACAGCGATCCGCCGCCGTCACCCACCAGCACCACGCCGCCGCTGGCTCAGAAACGCCCGAACATCCTGTACATCATGGCCGACGATCTCGGCTATTCCGACATCCATGCATTCGGCGGCGAGATCAACACGCCGAACCTCGACGCGCTCGTCGCGTCGGGCCGCATCCTGTCGAACCATCACACGGGCACCGTCTGCGCGATCACGCGCGCGATGCTGGTGTCCGGCACCGACCACCATCTCGTCGGCGAAGGCACGATGGGCGTACCGACCGACGAACGGCGCGGGCTGCCCGGTTACGAGGGCTACCTGAACGATCGCGCATTGTCGTTCGCACAACTATTGAAGGACGCCGGCTATCACACGTACATCGCGGGCAAGTGGCACATCGGCTCGGGGATCGTCGGCAGCGCGACGGGCAGCGGGCAGACGCCTGACCAGTGGGGCTTCGAGCGCAGCTATGTGCTGCTCGGCGGTGCGGCGACGAACCACTTCGCGCACGAGCCGGCCGGCTCGTCGAACTACACGGAAGACGGCCGCTACGTGCAGCCTGGCCAGCCCGGACAGCCGGGCGGCACGGGCGGCAGCCCGGCCGTGTTCTATTCGACCGATTTCTATACGCAGAAGCTGATCTCGTACATCGATTCGAACCAGCGCGACGGCAAACCGTTCTTCGCGTATGCGGCTTTCACGTCGCCGCACTGGCCGCTGCAGGTGCCCGATCCGTGGCTGCACAAGTATGCGGGCGTGTACGACGCCGGCTACGACGCGATCCGCAACGCGCGGATCGCGCGGCAGAAGGCGCTCGGCCTGATCCCCGCCGATTTCAAGCCGTTCGACGGCCTGCCTGAAACGACGGCCGCGTCGCCCGCGACCGCGAACAACGGCACGGCCGCCGCGAAATACATCAGCGCGGTGCATTCGGCCGCGGACGGCTACAGCGACTACGGCGCCGGCAAGGTCGACAAGCTGTGGTCGAGCCTGTCGCCGGCCGAGCGCAAGGCTCAGGCGCGCTACATGGAGATCTATGCGGGCATGGTCGAGAACCTCGACTACAACATCGGCCTGCTGATCCAGCACCTGAAGGACATCGGCGAATACGACAACACGTTCATCATGTTCCAGTCGGACAACGGCGCGGAAGGCTGGCCGATCGACGGTGGCGCCGACCCGACGGCGACCGACACCGCGAACGGGCAGGAGCCGATCTATTCGACGCTCGGCACCGACAACGGCAAGCAGAACGCGCAGCGCCTGCAGTACGGGCTGCGCTGGGCCGAAGTGAGCGCGTCGCCGTTCCGGCTCACGAAGGGGTATTCGGCCGAAGGCGGCGTATCGACGCCGACGATCGTGCGCCTGCCGGGCCAGACGCAGCAGTTGCCGACGCTGCGCGCCTTCACGCACGTGACCGACAACACGGCGACGTTCCTCGCGGTCGCGGGCGTCACGCCGCCGTCGCAGCCGGCGCCGCCGCTCGTCAACACGCTGACGGGCGTCGACCAGAACAAGGGCAAGGTGATCTACAACAACCGCTACGTGTATCCGGTCACCGGCCAGTCGCTGCTGCCGGTGCTCACGGGTACCGCGACGGGCGAAGTGCATACCGCGCCCTTCGGCGACGAAGCCTACGGCCGCGCCTACCTGCGCAGCGCCAACGGCCGCTGGAAGGCGTTGTGGACCGAGCCGCCGCTCGGGCCGCTCGACGGTCACTGGCAACTGTACGACCTTGCGTCGGATCGCGGCGAGACGACCGACGTGTCCGCGCAGAACCCGTCGGTGATCAGCACGCTCGTCGACCAGTGGAAGACCTACATGAGCAACGTCGGCGGTGTCGAACCGCTGCGTCCGCGCGGCTACTACTGAACCCGGGAGCGACACGATGCGGTTCCGGTTCTGGACGATCGGCGCGGCGCTTGCCGCCACGCTGTTCGCCGCCGCGTTTGCGGCCGGCTATGCGAATCCCGTCGCGCCGGCGGGCGATGCATTCGACGACGCGAATCGCGGCCGCGCGCTTGCGCCGCTCGGCTCGGAGCGACAGTGCGCGGGCTATTCGGGGCTGCCGGCCGGATGGCGCGACGACCCGAAGGCCGGGATGGTGCACTTGCGCGGCGGTGCATTCGCGTTCGGCAGCACGCGCGGCTATGCGGACGAGCGCCCGGTCGGCGACGGCCGCACGCGTGTCGGCGGGTTCTGGATCGACCAGACCGACGTGACGATCGCGCAGTTCGCCGCGTTCGTGCAGGCGACCGGCTACGTGACCGAGGCCGAGCAGCAGGATGGGGCGGCCGTGTTTCATGTGCCGACGCGCGACGAGATGAACGCGCGCGACCTGGCGTGGTGGTCGTGGGTGAAGGGTGCGTCGTGGCGTCATCCGCGCGGGCCGGGCAGCGACGTCGACGGG
Organism: Burkholderia sp. Ac-20392; assembly: GCF_017104585.1. NCBI lineage: Bacteria > Pseudomonadati > Pseudomonadota > Betaproteobacteria > Burkholderiales > Burkholderiaceae > Burkholderia > Burkholderia sp. Ac-20392. The sequence continues at coordinate 10,272 of NZ_JAAGPB010000122.1, read as the reverse complement.
CTCGGCAACCTGCCCGTCACGCTCGTCACGCAGCGCGATGCGCTCGCGTATGCGCGCTGGCTCGGCCGCGACCTGCCGACCGAGGCCGAATGGGAATACGCGGGCAAGGCCGGCCGTGACGATGCATCGCTCGATGCGGCGCCGCGCGATGCGCAGGGCAAGCCGGCCGCGAACTACTGGCAGGGCGTGTTCCCGGTGCTCGACACGGCCGAGGACGGCCATGCGGGGCTCGCGCCCGTCGGTTGCTACGCGGCGAACGGGTTCCGGCTCTACGACATGATCGGCAACGCATGGGAATGGACCAAGGACGCGTACACGGGCCCGCACCAGTCGCACACGAACGGCGATACGGCGGCCGTCGCGCCGCCGACGCGCCGGCACGATACGCCGATGGTCATCAAGGGCGGCTCGTTCCTGTGCTCGCGCGATTACTGCGTGCGCTATCGCGCGTCGTCGCGCGAACAGCAGGAAGCCGATCTCGGCGCGTCGCATATCGGGTTTCGCACGATTCTGAGGGATGCATCATGAAGCGCGTCATGGCTTGCGTGGGCGCATGGCTGATGGCGGCGTGCGCGGTCGTTCATCCGGGTTTGACCGTTGCCGCCGAATCGGCCGCACCGGCCGTGCGCGTCGGCGTGACGCGCGGCGTCCATGCGCAGATCCTGGACGAAGTGAAGCGGGTCGCGGCGTCGCGAGGGTTGGGCGTCGACGTCGTCGAATTCGACGATGCATCGCGCATCGATGCGGCGCTGGCCGAAGGCCGGATCGATGCAGCCAGCTTCGAGGATGGACAACAGCTTGCCGCGACGCGCGCGCAGAAACGCTACGCGCTGACCGACATCGCGCCGACCGTCACGCTGCCGATGGCGCTCTATTCGCGCAAATTGAAGAACCTGAACGAACTGCAGCCTGGTGCGACGGTCGCGATTCCCGCCGATCCGCGCGGGATGGCGCGCGCGCTCGTGCTGCTGCAGAACGACACGCTGGTGACGCTGCGCGAGCGGGCCGGCCTGCGTGCGACGCTGCGCGACGTGACCGGCAACCGGCTCGGGCTGAAGCTCGTCGCGCTGCGGCGCGATCGCCTCTACGCGGCGCTCGACACGGTCGCGTTCGTCGCGATCGACAGCGACGAGGCCGCGCGCGCCGGGCTGCAACCCGCGCGCGACAGCATCAGCATCGAGGATGCGCGCTCGCCGTATGCGAACGTGCTGACGGTGCGCGATGCCGATCGCGCGAAGCCGTGGGTGACGCAGCTCGTCGCCGCGTATCACTCGGACGACGTCGCGCGCTTCATCCTCACGCGCTATCAGGATTCGGTGCGGCGGCCGTGGTAGACACCTGGCTGCTCGCGTGCAACGCCTGCGGACGCTGCTGCAACAGCGCGCCGACGCTGTCGTTGCGCGAACTGTTCCGGCATCGGCATCGCTTCGTCGGGGCGCTGACGATCCGTCGCGTGCCGAAGCGGCGAGCGGGCGAGCGCTGGCATGCGGGCGGTCGCGAGCACGCGCTCGATGCGGAAGACGTCGCGGCGTCCGAGGCGCTGGCGGCACGGTTGTTTCATCGCTCCGGTGTCGCGGGGAACGAATGGATCGCGCTGACGCTGCAGGGCTACGACTATCCGTCGCTCGGCCGGTGCGCGGCGCTGGCCGACGACGGACGCTGCAGCGTGCATGCGGACAAGCCGTCAATCTGCCGCGCGGTGCCGCTCGATCCGATGCTGCCCGACCGCTTGCAGTCCCGTGTGCTGGCCGCGCGGCGCGACGATGCGGGGTGGCTTGGCGCGAACTGCATCGTCGAAACGGCGAGCGCGCAATCGTCCGTGGCGTCTTCCTTTCCGATTCCGCTGGTGACGGCCGGGCAGGTCGAAGACCGTGCGGCGCTCGACGCGTATCGCGATGCGCTCGCGTTCGAGCGCGCGGTGTGGCGCGATGCGGTGTTCGCATCGTTGACCGATGGCGGGCAGGACGTGCGGCATGCGCTGTCGCGGCTTGCGCCTGGCGGCTACCTGACCGTGTCGATCGTGCCAGTCCTGTTGGCCGTTGCATCGGTGTCCGCGCATTGCCACGCGCTGTGCATCGCATTCATCGACGCGCAACTCGCGTTGATCGGTGCGAACATCGAAGCGGCACTCGCGCGCCGGCATGCCGACGACCGGCCCGCGACGCGCGAGTTGCGCGGCTTCGCGCAGGCGCTCGAACGTGCGCGGCACGCACTGGCCACGATGCCGGCGCCCGCGGCCGGCCTGCGTGACGACGCACCGCGCATCGACGCGTGGCTCGCCGACCGTCCGGACTTCGACACGCTCGCCGCCTGACAATCCCGAAGTATTGCACCTGCCTTACAATCGGCGCTCTTTCAATCTCTTGCGATGGAGCGGGCATGTACGCGTCGACCTTCATTTTCCGTGCCGGGCAATACGACGACGAATTCCACCGGCTCGACCGGCAGATCGCCGACATGGCGCGCGCGACGCCCGGCTATCTCGGCGAGGAGACGTGGGAGAACGCCGAATCGGGGCTGATCCAGAACGTCTACTACTGGGAGTCGGAGGCGGCGCTGCAGCAGCTGATGCAGCACCCGGCGCACCTCGAGGCAAAAACGAAGCAGGCGCGCTGGCTGGACGGCTATCGCGTGGTGATTTCGAAAGTGTTGCGCGAGTATGGCGACGGCAAGCTCACGCAGCCGCATGCGGGGCAATCCGCCTGAATGGCTGTCTGATTCATTTCTTTCGCATTACGGATCAATAACAAGGCGACGAACCCGGAAACCCACGTCTACACGCGGGTTTCCGCGACATCGCGTGCAATCAATTCTTCATCAAGCATGGCTAAGGTGGCGGGGCTTCACGTCGTCAGTCTGTCCACCAACAACGTCCTCACTCGATGTCGTACGGAGCCTTGTCCATGCCGAATTTCGCCTTGTCCGCGAAGCGCCGCCGCGCGCTGCGCGATCGTACCGTTCCCGTCTTCGCCCTGACGCTGATTGCCGCAAGCATCGGCGCACACGCTGCCCCGCATGACAACGACGGCGACAGCCGTTTTACGCCGGGCTTCGTGCCGGGCTTCCTGGTCCTCAGCCGCAGCGTGTACGACAACGTGTCGAGCAACGTCCAGCCCGGCGCGATCCTGCCGCCGAACTGCGCGAAGACCACCGGCGGTTGCGGCACGGCATCCGGCGCGCCGAACGACGGCACCTATCCGTACGTGTGGAACAACGACCGCTACGATGGCAGCTTCGGCATCACGTCGCGCATCTTCCTCGACCAGATCACGCCGGCCGGCGGCGTCGTCAGCACGCTCGAAGTGCCGAACAGCCTGCAGAAAGGCTTCGCGCACGACCAGATGGTGACGAGCTTCAGCTCGAAGTCGGAACTCGGCCTGCACCTGTCGCTCGACGGCAGCTACCTGACGTTCATGGGCTACGTCGCGCCGGTCAACACGATCGACGTGTCGAACTCGAACACGCCGCTCGCGGTCGATACGACGAACCCGGACGGGCAGAACTTCTATCGCGCAATCGCGCGCATCGATCGCCACGGGCATTTCCGCTTCACCGAGACGAATGCGTACAGCGGCAACAACGGCCGTGCGGCGATCCTGAACAATCGCGACGGCCACGAGATCTACTACACGTCGGGCAACGCCGGCAACGGCTCGAACCCGCAGCCGGACAACGTGATCCTCGGCGCGGGCGCGCAGTTCATCGATGGCGCGAAGCATCACGAAGCGCAGCAGGATCCGGGCGTGCCGACGCCGCTCGCGAGCTTCTCGGTCACGGAACTCGGCGCGAAGGCCGACAAGATCGGCAAGGACGACAACTTCCGCGGCATCGCGGTGCACGACAACGTCGTGTACTACACGAAGGGCAGCGGCGGCAACGGCGTGAACACCGTGTACTTCGTCGATACGACCGGCACCGCGTGCCCGTCGGGCGTCGGCGTGCCGTCGCCGAAGGCCGTGCTGCCGACGGCGCCGCTCGCGTACAACGCCGCCACGCTGCAGACGGCCGGCCTGCCGAACAACATGTGCGTGCTGGCCGGCTTCCCGACCACGCCGAACAAGACCGCGACGACGCTCTCCTATCCGTTCGGGATCTGGTTCGCCGACGCGAACACGCTGTATGTCGCGGACGAAGGCGACGGCTACACGGGCGGCGCGGACCTGTACACGCATGCCGCTGCGCAGACGACGGCGGGCCTGCAGAAGTGGGTCTACGACGCAGGCACGAAGCAGTGGAAGCTTGCATACACGCTGCAGAACGGGTTGAACCTCGGTCAGCCGTATTCGGTCGCGGGCTATCCGGCGGGCAACAACTCGGCGACGGGCCTGCCGTGGGCACCGGCGACGGGCGGCCTGCGCAACCTGACGGGCCGCGTCGAACGCGACGGCACGGTGACGATCTGGGCGATTACGTCGACGGTCAGCGGCAACGGCGATGTCGGCGCGGATCCGAACCGGCTGGTCGCAGTGCGTGACGTGTTGAAGAACACGAGCGCGGCGACGGCTGCGCACGAGCAATTCGCCGTACTGCGGACTGCGAAGTTTGCGGAAGTGCTGCGGGGTATCGAGTTCGCGCCGGGGACGGACACGGGGCGGTCGCACTGACGCAGGTGCGCCCCGGCTGATGCCGGGGGCAAGGGCACGGCCGCGAGTCCCACGGCCGTGCCCCTCAACTTTGTTGCGGCGAGGATTCAGTCGGCGCGTTGCGTTTCACCGTCGTTCGGCTCCACCTGCGCCTGCGCCGCGCGCTGCCAGATCGGGAACATCGCGTTCCTGACCGATGTTTGCGCATCGATGACCGTGCGGTGATCGATGCCCGGCAGGTCGAGCAGCCGGTCGACCGCCGCTTTCGCGCCGTCGGCGCCCTGCGGGAACCCGCACGCGAACTGCTTGTTCGTATCGAACAGGATCCACCAGACGGACGACCCGTACGGCCCCTGGTCGTTGGTTTCGATCACGACCGCACCGAGGTCGGACAGCGCGATTCCGTGCGTTGCGCCCGTGTGATCGGTCGCGTCGATACGCGTATCGGTCGCGGTCACCGCCCAGTGGCTCGGCGGGACGGGCGAAACGGGCGGTGACGGTGCGGTGTCGAGTTGCGCCGCGCCGCCGGAATCGGCACGCTCGGCGGCCTCCATCGCATCCATCGGATCAATGAAATCCATCGGATCGATCGATGCGGCCGGGGCATCCGGCGCGATCGCCGCCGCTGACGCGGCGGCATCCTGCTTCCCGCGCCCGCCGATCCACGGCAACGCGGCGGCGCCGGCCATCGCCGCCATCCACAGGTAGTACCCGATGCCGAATGCATGGATCGGCTTGTAGTCCGGGCCGGTCGGGATCGTGTGCCATCCGAGTGCGAAGGCCACGGCCACGGCCACGGCGAGCAGCGCGGACACGATGCGGTTCGGCTTGATCAGTGCGACGACCAGCAGCGGGTTGCCGAGCCACGCGAATTGCAGGTCGAGGATCGCGAGCGGGCCGATCGCGAGCACCATGTAACCGCGCCACCAGTTCACGGCGCCGGCCGCATTCGGCGGTTCGGCGGCGACCGGCAGCAGCAGCGACACGACGTACAGCGCGACGATGACGGCGCGCGCGAGGTTCAGGCGAGCGGAAGCGGTGCGAGTCTGCATGTTGCCTTCTTGTTGTGCAGGGGCGTGCGAAGCGTTGAATGCCGGACGGCCGTGCCGGCATTCACGACGCGTGGCGGCCACGCGCCGCTGGCGATTGTGGGCGATTCGCGCGGCGATGTCGAATGCGTAGCCAGGATGCCCGGCCTCGCCATCCGCCGGCCCGCACCGCATCAAAGCGCTTCGACCAGCAACCGCTTGCTCTTCTCGCAATACTCGTGACATGCGGCCCGCGCCGCAATCGACGCGCCGTGTACGAACCGCGGCGCATCGGCCCGCCGCGACATCGACACGACGATCGACGGCGGTGACGGCTGCAGCGGCAGCTCCACGACTTCGCCGCTTTCGATCAGCGCATCGACGAACAGCACCGGAATCGCCGCCACGCCGAACCCGTCGCGCACGAGCTGCACGATCACCGAGATCGACGGCGATCCGGTGATGCGCGTGTCCGACAGCGGCACGCCGTGCGCGTGCGCGAGTGTGCGGACGATATCTTCCAGCGCACGATGAGGCGCCGTACCGCGCCCGTAGGTGAGAATCGGCTGGCGCAGCACCTGCCGCGCGAGCCCCGTGCGCGTGTTCGGCAGCAGCCCCGCGCGCGCGATCCAGCGCACCGGATAGTTCGCGAGCGCATCGCACACGACCGACGCCTCGTCGCTGCCTTCCACGCGGATGATCAGGTCGAGCTCGCCCGCCATCAGCCGGCGCTGCAGCACGACGCTGACGTCGACGGTCAGGTCGATCTCGAGCTGCGGATAGTCGGCCGCCAGCCGGCGCATGTAGTGCGGCAGCCAGCTGTGCACGACGGTCTCGATCACGCCGAGCCGCAGCTTGCCGCGCAGCGCGCTCTCGCCGGACGCGGCGGCCTGCAGCTCCTGGGTCGCCTCGACCACGGCTTTCGCGTAGCCGAGCAGGTATTCGCCGTTCGGCGTGAGCCGGAATTCGCGGCTGTCGCGGTCGACGAGTACCGTCTGCAGTTCGTCCTCGAGCGCCTTCAGGCGCTGCGAGATCGCGGCCGGCGTCGCGTGCAGCGCGGCGGCCGTCGTGCGGAAGTTGCGCAGCTTCGCGAGCGTGACGAAGGTTTCGAGAAAACGCGTGTTCATGGCGGCCGGAAAGAGGGTGGATGCGCACTTTGCCGGTGAGGAAAAGTGAACGGAGCCGGGGAAAACCCCAAGATCCGTTAAGAAATTCTATACACGGAGCGCAAAAAAACTCGTTGGCGACAAAATTTTTTCTTTTCTATTCTTCGCCGTATCCGATGACACGGCACCGTCATCCCGACGACATACCGATCTGCGATAGAACCTCATGACGCCTTCCGAATTCCGCCAGTCCGTGCGCCACGGCGCGTTCCGCGGCCCGACCGCAGGCCACTGCGGCCCGTACGCGCAAGCGAACCTCGCGATCCTGCCCGAAGCGGTCGCGCACGATTTCCTGCGCTTCTGCCAGGCGAACCCGAAAGCCTGTCCGCTGCTGGGCGTCGGCGAACCGGGCGCGTTCCGGGTCAGCGCGCTCGGCGAGGATCTCGACATCCGCACCGACGTGCCGAGCTACAACGTCTACCGCGACGGCCGCCTGACCGAACGCGTCGAGTCGCTGGAAGCGCTGTGGCGCGACGATTTCGTCGTGTTCGCGATCGGCTGCTCGTTCTCGTTCGAGGACATGCTGGCCCGCGAAGGGATCGGCTTGCGCCACGTCGAGGAGGGGCGCAACGTACCGATGTACCGCACGTCGATTCCGAATCGCCGCGCGGGGATCTTCGGCGGCCAGCTCGTCGTGTCGATGCGGCCGATGCGCGGCGCCGACGCGATCCGCGCGGTGCAGATCACGAGCCGGTTTCCGGGCGTGCACGGCGCGCCGATCCATCTCGGCGATCCGCGCGAACTGGGCATCGCCGATCTGAACGCCCCCGAATTCGGCGACGCGGTGACGATCCGCGACGGCGAGCTGCCGGTGTTCTGGGCGTGCGGCGTGACGCCGCAAACCGCGCTGATGGACGCGAAGCTGCCGATCGCGATCGCGCATACGCCCGGCCACATGCTGATGACCGACATCACGAACGCGTCGCTGGCCGTATTCTGACCCGCGGCGACGACCAACCGCACGACCACCCGCACGCACGATTGCCATTTGACGGCGCATAACGACAGGAGCACCACCATGGAAAGCAAGACCCTCGCGGCGAACGCCGCGGAGCCCGCGAGCCCCGAGCGCAACGGCCTGTTCTCGTGGTACGGGGATGCGCAGCCGCGCGAGCGCCGCGCGTTCTGGAGCTGCAAGGTCGGCTACATGCTCGACGGGATGGACACGCAGATGCTGTCGTTCGTGATCCCGACGCTGGTCGCGACCTGGGGCATCTCGTTCGCGGATGCGGGCTTCATCGGCACGATCACGCTGCTCGCGTCGGCGGCCGGCGGCTGGATCGCCGGCATCCTGTCCGACCGGATCGGCCGCGTGCGCACGCTGCAGCTCACCGTGCTGTGGTTTGCCGTGTTCACCGCGCTGTGCGGGCTCGCGCAGAACTACCACCAGCTGGTCGCGGCGCGCGCGCTGATGGGCTTCGGCTTCGGCGGCGAATGGACGGCCGGCGCGGTGCTGATCGGCGAAGTGATCCGCGCGCGCGATCGCGGCAAGGCGGTCGGCCTCGTGCAGTCGGGTTGGGCGATCGGCTGGGGGCTGTGCGCGCTGCTGTATGCGCTGCTGTTCTCGGTGCTGCCGGCCGAGCAGGCATGGCGCGCGCTGTTCCTCGTCGGCCTCGCGCCCGCGCTGCTGGTCGTCGCGATCCGCCGCTACGTGAAGGAGCCGGACGTCTACGAGAAGGAGAAGGCCGCGCAGGCGAAAGTGGCCGATGCGCCGCGCCTCACCGAGATCTTCGCGCCGAAGCTGATCACGACGACGCTGCGCGCGGCGCTGCTGACGACGGGCGCGCAGGGCGGCTACTACGCGATCACGACGTGGCTGCCGACGTTCCTGAAGACCGAGCGGCACCTCACGGTGATGGGTACCGGCGGCTATCTCGCGATGATCATCTTCGGCTCGTGGGTCGGCTACCTGACGAGCGCGTACCTGACCGACCGCCTCGGCCGCAAGCCGAACTTCATCCTGTTCGCGGTCGGCTCGATGGTGATCGCATTCGCGTACACGTCGCTGAACCTGACCAACGCATCGATGCTGTGGCTCGGCTTCCCGCTCGGCTTCTTCGCGTCGGGCATCTTCTCGGGGATGGGCGCATTCCTGACCGAGCTGTTCCCGACCCGCGTGCGCGGCTCCGGCCAGGGCTTCTGCTACAACGTGGGCCGCGCGATCGGTGCGCTGTTCCCGTTCCTGATCGGCGCGCTGTCCAAGCAATACGGGCTCGGCATGAGCATCGGCATCTTCGCGGTCGCCGCGTACGGCGTGGTGATCGTCGCCGCGCTGACGCTGCCCGAGACCCGCGGCCGCGAACTCGACGCCGCGTAAATGGCGGGCCGGCCGGCCCTTCGTTTTTCTTCCCCTTTGACCGACCCCGTGACACGGCGCGCGACGCGCGCCGTGCGGCGGCGCTCGTCCTACGATTCCACGACGCATCGACCCGACATCATGACTGACCGACACCTTTCCCCCGTTCCCTCCGACGCCGCACGCTGGCAATTCTGGATCGACCGCGGCGGCACGTTCACCGACATCGTCGCGCGCCGGCCCGACGGCACGCTCGTCACGCACAAGCTGCTGTCGGAGAACCCCGAGCAGTACCGCGACGCGGCCGTGGCCGGGATCCGTCACCTGCTCGGCCTCGCGGCCGGCGAGCCGATCACGCCCGAGTGCGTCGACATGGTGAAGATGGGCACGACGGTCGCGACCAACGCGCTGCTCGAACGCAAGGGCGAACGCACCGCGCTCGCGACGACGCGCGGCTTTCGCGACGTGCTGCGCATCGCGTACCAGAACCGGCCGCGCCTGTTCGATCTCGACATCGTACTGCCCGACGCGCTGTACGAGACCGTCGTCGAGATCGACGAGCGCATCGGCGCGCACGGCGACATCGTCGTGCCGTTCGATGCGCAGGGCGCCGAAGCATCGCTGCGCCGCGTGTTCGACTCGGGCGTGCGAGCGCTCGCGATCGTGCTGATCCACGGCTATCGCTACACCGCGCACGAACGCGCGCTGGCGGACCTGGCGCGCCGCATCGGCTTCACGCAGGTGTCGGTGTCGCACGAGGTGTCGCCGCTGATGAAGATGGTGTCGCGCGGCGACACGACCGTCGTCGACGCGTACCTGTCGCCGATCCTGCGCCGCTATGTCGAGCAGGTCGCGCACGAGATGCCGGGCGTGAACCTGCAGTTCATGCAGAGCAGCGGCGGGCTGACGCGCGCCGACGCGTTCCAGGGCAAGGACGCGATCCTGTCGGGCCCGGCCGGCGGCATCGTCGGGATGGTGCGCGCCGCGCAGGCGGCCGGCTTCGAGCGCGTGATCGGCTTCGACATGGGCGGCACGTCGACCGACGTGTCGCACTATCACGGCGAGTTCGAGCGCGTGTTCGAGACGCAGGTGGCCGGCGTGCGGATGCGCGCGCCGATGATGAGCATCCATACGGTTGCGGCGGGCGGCGGCTCGGTGCTCGGCTTCGACGGCGCGCGGCTGCGCGTCGGGCAGGAATC
>NZ_JAAGPB010001187.1:0-553 GCF_017104585.1 Burkholderia sp. Ac-20392 | reverse complement strand
GAACACGCTCGCAGGCGTGTGCGCGGCGCCCGGCATCGCGGTCGGCACGCTGGTGCGTCTCGACGACGCGGAAATCGTGCCGCCCGAGCAGGCCTCCGGCACGCCGGCGGCGGAAAGCCGCCAGCTCGACCAGGCGCTGAAGTCCGTCGACGCCGAACTCGACGAAACGGTGCGTAACGCATCGGCGCGCGGCGCGGTCGGCGAAGCGGGCATCTTCGCGGTGCACCGCGTGCTGCTGGAAGACCCGACGCTGATCGACGCGGCGCGCGACCTGATCAGCCTCGGCAAGAGCGCAGGCTTCGCATGGCGCGCGACGATCCGCACGCAGATCGACACGCTGTCGAAGCTCGACGATGCGCTGCTCGCCGAACGTGCGGCCGACCTGCGCGACATCGAGAAGCGCGTGCTGCGCGCGCTCGGCCACACGAACGGTGCCGCGCGTGCGCTGCCCGACGAAGCGGTGCTCGCGGCCGAGGAATTCACGCCGTCCGACCTGTCGTCGCTCGACCGCCAGCGCGTGACCGCGCTCGTGATGGCGCGCGGCGGCGCGACA
>NZ_JAAGPB010001186.1:0-541 GCF_017104585.1 Burkholderia sp. Ac-20392 | reverse complement strand
CGGGCGGCCCTGTCCCGGCGGTCTCCCGCCCGGGCCGAGCCGCGGTTCCGCGCGGTGCTCCCACCGATCGCGGTCATGGAACCACGGCCGGTTACGGTAGTAGCGATCCCAGTACGCGCCGATCGCGAACCCGGTGATCGGCACGCCGATGATCGCGCCATAGTCGAGCAGCGGCGCGTAGCCGCCCTGGTACGGATAGTCGATCAGTTGCGCGTCGATCCAGCCGCGCACGCCCGGCAGCGCGACGTCGCACCACGTGTAGTCGCTCAGGCAGCCGAACACGTCCAGCGCGGTGCCCGGCGGAATCTGCGCGACCACCGGATAGTCGGGCGCCGGCCCGGCGAACAGTTCGGCCGGCGAGTTCGTGTAGCCGGTGCTTTGTGCCTGCGCAATGCCCGGCGCGGCCGCCAGGCCGAGCAGGACGACGCACAGACTTCGGACAATCGTGTTCCTCATGATGCTCTCCCGCGCGGTGCCGCCGCGCGCCGGTCAATGCCGATGTCCGCCCCAGCCGCCACCCCAGTGGCCGCCGCCCCACGGG
>NZ_JAAGPB010001185.1:0-540 GCF_017104585.1 Burkholderia sp. Ac-20392 | reverse complement strand
TACGCCCGCCTGCTCGGGCTCGCGCGCGACGCGGGCTTCAACATGATCCGCGTCGGCGGCACGATGACCTACGAGGCGGATGCCTTTCACGCCTGGTGCGACCGGCTCGGGCTGCTGGTCTGGCAGGATTTCATGTTCGCGAACTTCGACTACGCGCTCGACGATCCCGCATTCGCGGACAACGTCGATCGCGAAGCCCGGCAGTTCCTGTCGCGTCACAGCGCATCGCCGTCGCTCGCCGTACTGTGCGGCGGCAGCGAGATCGCGCAACAGGCCGCGATGTCCGGGCTCGGGCCGAAGCAGCGCTTCCTCGAGCTGACCGCCGACCGGCTGGCCGGCCATGCGGCCGCATGCCGGCCCGACGTTCCGTATGTGCCCGATTCGCCCGACGGCGGCGTGCTGCCGTTCGCACCGCGCGAACGCGTGTCGCACTACTACGGCGTCGGTGCATACCTGCGCCCGCTCGACGACGCGCGCCGCGCGGACGTGCGCTTCGCGAGCGAATGCCTCGCGTTCTCCAACGTGCCGTGCGACGCCACA
>NZ_JAAGPB010001184.1:0-616 GCF_017104585.1 Burkholderia sp. Ac-20392 | reverse complement strand
CGCGCTGCGAGCGCGGCGGCGGCGCGGCGGACCGCGCGCGCAAGCTGTTCGTAAGTCATCGTGCCGCCGCCGTCGGCATACGCGGGATGCTGCGGCCAGCGCGCGGCGCCGTGTTCGAGCAGGTCGGCGACGCTGATCAGGGCGTTCATGATCGGCTCCTCTCTCAGGTTGGTCTAGGCGGGCCGCACGTACACGTGCGCGGCTTCGTGGGACAGGAAATGCGCCATCGAGTACGTGCGGTGATATGCGCCGCAGCGTGCGAACACGGCGATGTCGCCGACCTGCGGCGGTGCGCCCGTGTCGTCGCGGCCGATCACGTCCGCGCGGCTGCAGGTGCTGCCGACATAGATCGTCGGCACGCCGCGTACCGGCGGCTCCGCAGTGCGCCGCACGAGCGACGGCGCGGCCAGCCGGCGCATCACCGATTCGGTCTGCGCGAGCAGGAACGCGTGTGACAGCCCGCCGTCGCAAACCGCGATCGTGCGGTCCTGCCACGTCTTCACCGCGACGACGCGCGTCGCGAACACACCCGCATCGGCGAAGATCGCGCGGCCGGACTCATGCGCGAGCGAGTACTGGCCGGCCAGCGGGGCGAGCGCAGCCGCATAGCGTTCGA
>NZ_JAAGPB010001183.1:0-747 GCF_017104585.1 Burkholderia sp. Ac-20392 | reverse complement strand
GACGTCGATCGCGCGCGCGCCGAGTGCCGCGCCGGGCGCGTGCGCATCGGGCAGCGGCTGCGTGCCCGAACGCTGCGGCCGGTCGAAGGCAGTGTGCGGGCCGAACATCGCGCGCACGGAAGCGAGGAACGAGGGGCTCATCGTCGACATCCCGTCAGTCGAACAGCATGACCTGCGTGTCGCGCGCGCCCCGGTACGGGTTGCGGCCGTGCGCGACCAGCATGTTGTCGACGACGAGCAGGTCGCCGGCCTGCCACGGGAACGCGAGTTCCTCGTCGTCGAACGCGTCGTAGATCGCGACGAGATCGTCGAACGGCATCGGCGACCCGTCGCCATAGCGGATCTCGTACGGGAACGCGGCGCGCCCGCCGTACATGCGCTGCAGGTAGCGATAGCTGAGCTCGCCCATCGAGCGCGGGTTCGGGTGCTGCGCGCTCGCCTGGTTGAACCACACGGTTTCGCCGGTGCGCGGATGCGCGCGCAGCGCGCTGCCGACGTGCGACACGGTCACGCTGCCGTCGTCGAGCCAGCGGCAGCCGACGCCGCGTTCCGCGCACAGCCGCTCGACCTCGTCGCGCTCGCTCGTGCCGAACGCGTCATCCCACGGCCGGTGGTATTCGGCGAACGGCATGCAGGGATTGGCCGCGAGGCCGTCCGCGCGCTCGCCGGGCGCCGCGAAAGTGCGCAGGTACATCACGCCGCGTTCGGCGAACCGCTCGAGCAGCGCGGCCGGCACGCGCGCCGTCA
>NZ_JAAGPB010001182.1:0-753 GCF_017104585.1 Burkholderia sp. Ac-20392 | reverse complement strand
GGCTGGCGCGCGGTTCCGGCCGATTCTAGTGGGCGCCCGATGAACCGGTCAATCGCGCGGGCGGCACCGGCGGCTTCGAACCGCGGGCGCGCACCCGCCTGCCGGGCGTCGATACCCAGCCGCACCGTGGGCCGCCGCGAGACGGGCCGCACGTTGATGTGGCCCAACCAATATCAGGCTCCATCGCCGCTGCGCTCGAAATGGCTGCGCACGTAGTCGATATGCGTCTGCATCGCGGTGCGCGCCTCCTCGGGCCGCTGCGCACAGATCGCGTCGCACACGACGCGGTGCTGCAGCAACAGCAGCTCGGACGCCTGCTCGTCGTGCGTCGTCATGCCCGCCACGTTGATCGAGATGTGCTCGCGCAGCATCCCGATCACGCTCGTATGCAGGTGCAGGAACATCGTGTTGTGCGACGCGAGCGCGATCGCCTCGTGCAGCTTCGCGTCGGTCGCGGCTTCGACGGCCGCGGCGCCGTTCGCGTGTGCGGTTTCGAGCTCGCGCAGCAGCGCACGGATCCGGCGGCGGTCGTTCGCATCGGCGCGCAGCGCGGCGAAATAGGCGGTCGCGCCTTCGAGCACGCGGCGGAACTCGAGGATGTCGTCGCGCAGCGCCGGATGATCGGCGACCAGCTGGCCCCACGGTGACGCGATGCCGGCACGCAACTGGTCAGTCACGTAGACGCCCGCGCCGCCCCCGCTCTGCAGATCGGAAGAGCATAACTTCGAACTCCAGTCACCAATTAAAATCTCC
>NZ_JAAGPB010001181.1:0-316 GCF_017104585.1 Burkholderia sp. Ac-20392 | reverse complement strand
CGTCGCTCGACGATGCGGTCGCGCTCGTGCCGTCGTGGTTCAGTGGGCACGATACGCCCCGGCCCGCATGAATCACTACCGCCAAATGTAAAACGGGCACCTTCGGGTGCCCGTTTTGCTTGTTGTCGTGTCACCGAACCATCGGCTTCGCGATTGCGCTTACTTGTTGCCGGCCGTCTCCGACAGCCGCTTCATCGTCGCAATGCGCGCGCCGATCAGGTCGACGCGGCCGTCTTCGCCGACGAGCGGCGCCGTCGCATCGCGGAACCCGACCCACGCGCGCTGCGCGCGGACGAGCGTCGCGGCCGAATGCGCA
>NZ_JAAGPB010001180.1:0-233 GCF_017104585.1 Burkholderia sp. Ac-20392 | reverse complement strand
AAAAAAAAAAAAAATGTATTATAAGTAGTTAGCTGAGTCGAGGCATAACAGATGTATTCAGTGTTTCATGTCATATCGTTATGCCGCGCTCACTTTATGTTCATTCATTCATAAGTGCGCTTATGCGCATCTTATGTACAGTGTGTCATGTGTACATCTTTACCTGTATCAAGTCCATCTCTGGTGACGTGAAACTAACTGAGTTCCTGTGCTGTGTCATCTCATATACCGCT
>NZ_JAAGPB010001179.1:0-763 GCF_017104585.1 Burkholderia sp. Ac-20392 | reverse complement strand
CCGGCATCGATTCGATCGGTGCGCGGGTCCAGTCCGGCGGCGCGACGCGCAACATCTGCGCGATCAGCAAAGTGGTGTTGGGCGCGAAGCCGTTCCAGCGCGCCAGGTCCTCCGGCTTGCGGCCGAAGCCGAAGGCGACGCTTTCCAGCGTGTCGCCGGGTTGCACGCAGTAGTAGCCCGCCACCGCCTTGCTACAACCCGTCGCGAAAACCGATGCGTCCGTGCCGCCGCGTAACGCGCACCCCGACAGGACCGCGCCCACCGCCAGCACGAGCGTGCAGGCGGCGCAGCGCCATCGCAGATTCATGCTCGATCTCATTAATTCGTCATCCTGCATTTCTGATTGAGCGGAGCATTATCGAAGATGCGCATCGTCTCCTATCCTGGTATTCGGATGCGCATGCGTCCTGCACTCGCGCTAACGGGAATCAGGGCTTGAAATGCGCGGTGTCGAGCGGCTCGGCGCGGTCGGCCACCGAATCGTTCGTGTGGCTGACGTGACGCTGAGCGTGCGCGCGGTGCGCGTAGTAGGTGTTGTGATGCTTGCCGTGGTGATGCGGATGATGCGCGGGCGATTGCGCGAAGGCAGCGGCGCAGGTGAAAAAGGCAAAGCTGGCGATGATGATGCGTTTCATAGGCGTTTCGTGTTGCGAAAGGATTGAGAATGACCCGCCTTTGGGGTCGTCCCGCATAAACGCCGGCCTGGCTGCAGCGTTGACGCCGCCGCGCAAGCCCTGACAATCCTTTACAACGCTGCCCAAAA
>NZ_JAAGPB010001178.1:0-563 GCF_017104585.1 Burkholderia sp. Ac-20392 | reverse complement strand
CGAGGCGCTGCTGATCGTGCTGATGGCCGGCAGCGAAATCTTCCGGCCGCTGCGCGACCTGCGTTCCGTGCTGCACCAGGGGATGATCGGCCAGTCGGCGGCGAATGCGATCCACGCGCTGCTCGACGCGGATAGCCGCGCACCGGCCGCCGACGCGCCGCGCGTGTCGGGCCTGCGCCCGGAGATCGTGTTCGACGGCGTCAGCTTCGCGTATCCGGGACGCCGCGCGGACGCGCATGCCGCGCTGACCTTCTCGGTTCGCGAGGGCGAGACGGTGGCGATCGTCGGGCCGAGCGGCGCGGGCAAGTCGACCATCGTGCGCCTGCTGCTGCGCCAGCACGATGCGCAGGGAGGCGCGATCCGCATCGGCGGCCACGACGTGCGTACGCTCGATGCCGGCCAGGTGCGCGAGATGATCGCAGTCGTCGCACAGGATGCGACGCTGTTCGACGGCAGCGTGGCCGACAACCTGCGGCTCGGCCGCCCCGACGCGAGCGACGCGGACATGATCGCCGCCGCGCGTGCCGCCAACGCGCACGATTTCATCTTGGCGCTGCCCGACG
>NZ_JAAGPB010001177.1:0-507 GCF_017104585.1 Burkholderia sp. Ac-20392 | reverse complement strand
GCCGAGCGCGCCGTTGCCGGATCCCATCCGGTACTGACCGTCCTCGACGGCAACGCGCTCTTCCCGCTCGCCGCGCAACTCGTGCGCAACCGGCGCGCGCGCCCTGACACCGCGCCCGATCCGGAACCCGTCGTGATCGGCATCGGTTATCCGACTGACGCCGCCTATGACATGGCCGCCCGCGCAGACGACTACACGCTCGCGCCGCTGCCCGACGGCCGCGGTGCCGTCGCCGACCGCCTGCTCGATTTCATCGAACACGACGTGCAGCCCTGGCTCGCGCAACAGGTGGCCGTCGACCCGGCACGCCAGACGCTGTTCGGTCATTCGTACGGCGGCCTGCTGACGCTGTACGCGATGCTGACGCGCCCGCACCTGTTCACGCGGTATGTCGCGGCAAGCCCGTCGATCTGGTGGGGCGACCGCGCGCTGCTGCCCTATGCGAACCGTTTCGCCGCGCAAGCGGCGCCGCTCGCGCCCGCGTTGCGGCTGCTCGTGACCGCGGGA
>NZ_JAAGPB010000121.1:0-19972 GCF_017104585.1 Burkholderia sp. Ac-20392 | reverse complement strand
CGTCAGCGTCCACGGCGACAGCGGTGCGCGCCACTGCGCGTCGTAGCCGCGCACGACGTCGCCGTGGCCGTAGATCAGCACGGTCGGCAGCGCGTCGTCTTCGTGGCGCGAGGCGAGCAGGAACGGGCCGCCGCCGTCGACGGGATTGTCGACGATCCGCGACGTGAATCCGAGGCGCGCGGCTTCGGGGGCGATCTCGTCGGTCAGGTAGGCGCGCAGCGCGGCTTCGTTGCCGCTGTCCTGGCTTTCGGTGCGCAGGCCGACGCGGCGGCTCAGGGTCGTGAAGAACGCACCGGATTCGAATTGGTTCAGCGCGTGCTGGATGGCGGCGGTACGGCTCAAGTCGTGTCTCCTCTGTCGGGTTCGCTGCACGCGCCGGATCGTGCATGCAGCGTGAAGTGCGATCGATTCTAGAAAGCCGTTTTTTTTGTCACAATGATCGAATTTCGAACCTTTCCTTGCCGAAAAGGCAAAGCAGCGCGGCCGGCAGCCGGGCGGAGACAGAACGATGGCGGCTTTCCTGCATGGCCTGGCGTTGCGGTATTTCGTCGAAGTGGCGCGCACCGGCTCGATCAGCGACGCGTCCGCGCGGCTGCACGTGGCGGTATCGGCGATCAGCCGTCAAATCGCGAAACTCGAGAGCGAGCTCGGCGCACCGCTGTTCGAGCGCCGGCCGCGCGGGATGGCGCTGTCGGAGGCCGGCGAGCGGCTCCTGGCGTTCGCGCAGCGCAGTCTGCTGGAGGCCGAGCACGTGATGAAGGACATCGGCGGGCTCGATGCGCTGCACGGCAGCCTGCTGAAGATCGCGTGCTCGGAAGGGTTCGCGATCGACTTTCTGCCCGGCACGCTCGCCAGCTTCAAGGCGCGCCATCCAGGCGTCGATTTCTCCGTGTGGGTGGTGTCGCCGGCGGACGCGACGCGGCGTGTGCGCGACGGCGATGTGGACATCGCATTGAGCTTCAGCCTCGCGCCGGAGAAGGGCGTGCGCGTCGACCACACCGAGCGCGCGCCGATCTTCGCGCTGGTGCGGCACGACCATCCGCTCGCGACGCGAGAAATGGTGTCGCTCGCCGATGTCGCGCGTCACCCGCACGTGCTGCCCGAGGCCGGCACGACGGTGCGCCAGCTGATCGACATCGCATGCGCGCTCGACGGGCTGCTGCTCGAGCCCGAACTGACGAGCAACAACACGGCGGCGATGTACGGCTACGCACGGCGCACGGGCGCGGTGATGTTCACGGGGCTGCTGTCGGTGCGCGACCGCTGCGCCGCTGACGGCTTCGTCGTCGTGCCCGTGACGAACCCGCAGCTGCGCGAGCGCAGCATCCAGGTGCAGACGATGGCGGGGCGCGATCTGCCCGCGTCGGTTCGCGCGTTCCGCGACCATCTGATCGACGCGATGCAGGCCGCCTCGGCGCCGCCGACTGTCGCGCGCGGCCCGAGACGCCGGCCCGTGAGATAATCGTCAATCCGCCTTCCGTGCCCATGCGGCTCATCGAGCCGCATCGCCCCTGTTCGACGCCAAATTGAAGAACCTGATTGTCACCCTCGATCGCGCCGGCGAGTTCGACGAGATCATCGACGTGCGCACGCCGCTCGAGTTCGCCGAGGATCATATTCCCGGCGCGCTGAACGCGCCCGTACTCAGCAACGAGGAGCGCGTGCTCGTCGGTACGATGTACCGCCAGGTGTCGCCGTACGAGGCGACGCGCGTCGGTGCGGCCATCGTCGCGCGCAACATCGCGCGCCATCTCGACACGACGTTCGCCGACCGGCCGCGCAACTGGCGGCCGCTGATTTACTGCTGGCGCGGCGGCAAGCGCTCCGGCTCGATGACGACCTGGTTCAACCTGATCGGCTGGAAGGCGCGCCAGCTCGACGGCGGCTACAAGGCGTACCGCCAGTCGGTGTGCGCGACGCTCGACTCGCTGCCGACGCGCTTTCGCTACATCGCGCTCGTCGGCCATACGGGCTGCGGCAAGACGCGCCTGCTGAACGCACTGGGCGACGTGGGCGCCCAGACGCTCGATCTCGAGGCGCTCGCGTGCCATCGCGGTTCGCTGCTCGGCGCGCTGCCGGGCAAGACGCAGCCGGCGCAGAAGGGGTTCGACTCCGGGCTCGTCGAAACACTTGGACGTTTCGACCCCGAATGGCCGGTGTTCGTCGAGTCGGAAAGCCGCAGGATCGGGCTCGTGCAGTTGCCGATCGCGTTGATCGACGCGTTTCACGCGGGGCCGTGGGTGCATGTCGACGCGGCGCACGACGAGCGCATCGCGTTCCTCCTCGACGATTACGCGCACCTGTTCGACGAACCGGACGCGTTCAAGGCGCAGCTCCATCGGCTGATCGGACTGCATAGCCGCGAACAGGTCACGCACTGGAAGGCGCTGATCGATGCAGACGCGCGGGCCGAACTATTCACCGAGCTGATCGACAAGCATTACGATCCCGCCTATGCGCGCACCTATCGCGCGACGTACAACAAGCCGAACCGGGCGCTGACGTTCACGTTCCGGCCCAACGCCGCCGACGGGCGCGATCAGGCGCGTGCGCTGCTGGCCGAACTCGCGCAAGTCGGGCTGCCCGCATCGGCCGCGCTCGCCGCCGGCGCGCAATCCGCAACCGAACAAGACCAACCGACCACCACACGATGACGACCACACGCACCCAACCCAGTCCGGCCCTTGGCTGGATGACCTTCCTGCTGATCGCGGTCGCGGGCCTGTTCTATGTGAAATGGTTCCCGTACTACAACAAGGCGTTCGTTGCCGCCGAGCATCATTCGATCGGCCAGTCGATCCTGATGGGCACGTCGGCGACCGCGCCCGAGCCGTCGCTGAAGGCCGCGCTCGACTATGCGTTGGCGTACGGCAAGGCGATCTGGCAGGCGATGGTGCTGGGCCTGCTGCTCGGTTCGGCCGTGCAGGCGCTGCTGCCCGCGCACTGGGTCGCGCGCGTGCTCGGCCGCACCGGCTTCGGCAGCGTTGCCGCGGGCGGCCTGCTGTCGCTGCCCGGCATGATGTGCACGTGCTGCGCGGCGCCGGTCGTCGCGGGGCTGCGTGCGCGCCATGCATCGCCGGGTGGTGCGGTCGCGTTCTGGCTCGGCAACACGGTGCTGAACCCGGCGGCGCTGGTCTTCATGGGCTTCGTGCTCGGCTGGCACTGGAGCGCGCTGCGCCTCGTGCTCGGCGTCGCGATGGTGTTCGGGATCGGCTATCTGCTGAACCGCATCGCACGCCCGGAAGACCGCAGCATCGACGATGCCCAGCTCGCCGCGCTGGCGGCCGAGCAGGCCGCGGCCGGCAATCCTCTCGTCCGCTGGATGAAGCTGCTGGCGCGCATGGCCGTGCGGCTCGTGCCCGAATACATCGTGCTCGTGCTGCTGCTCGGCGCCGCGCGTGCGTGGCTGTTCCCGCATATCGGTCCGGACATCGGCAATCATCTCGGCTGGATCGTCGCGTTCGCGGTCGCGGGCATGCTGTTCGTGATCCCGACGGCCGGCGAGGTGCCGATCATCCAGGCAATGCTGTCGCTCGGCATGGGCGTCGGCCCGGCCGCCGCGCTGCTGATGACGCTGCCGCCGATCAGCGTGCCGTCGCTCGCGATGCTCGCGCGTTCGTTCAAGCCTTACATGCTGGCCATCGTCGCGATCCTCGTCGTCGTGTTCGGGATCGCGAGCGGCCTGCTCGCGATCGCGCTCGGGTTCTGACGCGCGCAAGCGGCGCGCCAGCAGGGCGCAATCGTCGTATTCATCCGGCGCCGCCGCTTCAGGCGTGCGGCGCCATTTACAAGAAGCAAACAGGAAAACGCATGACCCAACCGAAGATCCATCCTCGACTCGAAAAGGCGCTGACGCGCGGTGATCTCGCGATCCGCCAGGCCAATTCCGCGCGGGCGACTGCCGTGCTGAACGCACTCGGCACGATGATCATCGAGGCCTCCGCAACGATCGGCGTCGACGCCAGCATCGACATTCCGCAAGGCGACCGCATTTACGATCCGGTCAACGGTCTTTGGCCGCAGAAGATGCTGGTGTCGTTCGACGGCCCGGTGGACGAAGCCGACAAGGAAGAGTTGCGCTCGGTCTATCTGGTTGCCGACGATCCGGGCACGCAGTTCCGCGTCGAATGGCATCGCGCGGACGGCAAGCTCGGCCGCCAGGAAGGTGGCCCGCTCGCGACCGTCGCGTTCCTGACCGACGTCGAAATCCCGTGGAGCGACGACGACGAGTAACGTCGTCGCATGAAGCCGGCGCCAGATGCGCCGGCTGTCAGCGCATCATCCGCCGCCGGAACAGCCACGCGGACAGCAGGAATCCGCCGACCGCGTAACCGGCGAGCACCGCGACATGCAGCGCGACGTCGGTCGCCGGCCGGCCGAGCATCGCGGGCCGGATCAGTTCAACGGCATTCGCGAGCGGCAGCGCTTGCGCCGCGTGCTGCGCGATCGGCGGCAGCTGCGTGGTCGGGAAGAATACGCCCGACAGCAGCAGCATCGGCGTCAGCACGAGCGTCTGATAAAACATGAAGAAATCGTAGGACGGCGCGAGCGCCGTGACGATCATCGCGATGCTTGCAAACGCGAGGCCCGCGAGCGCGATCACGGGCAGCGCCACGAGCATCGACGGAAACTGCGCATAGCCGAGCGCCCCCGCGACGAGCATGATCGCAGCCCCCGAAAGCATCGCCTTGCTGGCTCCCCAGACGATCTCGCCGAGCACGATGTCGCCGAGCGCGAGCGGCGTATGCATGATCGCTTCCCACGTGCGCTGTACGTGCATCCGCGAGAATCCCGAATACATCGACTCGAAACTCGCGGACATCATCACGCTCGACCCGACCGTGCCGGCCGCGAGGAACGCGATATACGACACGCCGTCGACACGGCCGAGCATCAGCCCGAGCCCGAACCCCAACCCGAACAGATAGATCATCGGATCGGCAAGATTGCCGAACATCGACGCGAGCGCGAGCTTGCGCCAGACGAGATAGTTGCGCCGCCAGACGGCGATCCAGTTGGTCGCGTTCGCGGGCATCGCGATCGCGAAACGTGACACGCGCGGTGGTGCCGACGGTGCGGCGGCGGAATAGTTGCGGACGTCCATGATCGATCAGTCCTGCATTTCGCGGCCCGTGAGCCGCAGGAACACATCTTCAAGATTGGCCGGGCGATGCAGATAGCGCAACCCCGTGCGACCCTTGAGTCGCGCACTGAGCGGTTCCGGGTCGCTCACGTAGCAGAACAGCGTCTCGCCGCTGATCTCGGTGTGCTTCGCGAACGCCGACAGCTCGTCGCGCAGTGTGGCCGGGTCGGGCCCGTAGATCTCGATCACGTCGCAGCCGATCTCCGATTCGATCAGCGCGTGCGGCGCGCCTTCGGCGATCTTGCGGCCTTCCTCGATCACGCACAGGCGGTCGCACAGGCGCTCGGCTTCTTCCATGAAGTGCGTGGTGATCAGGATCGTCTTGCCGCGCGCGAGCAGCGAGCGCAGGCGTTCCCACATGAGGTGACGCGCCTGCGGGTCGAGGCCCGTCGTCGGCTCGTCGAGCACCAGCACATCGGGATCGTTGACGAGCGCGCGGGCCAGCGTCAGGCGGCGCTTCATGCCGCCCGACAACTCGCCGACCTTCGCATCGGCCTTGTTCTCGAGCTTCGCGAATTCGAGCAGCGGCTTCACGAGCGCCTGCGCAGCCTGCGCCGACATGCCGAAATAGCGGCTGAACACGAGCAGGTTCTCGCGCACGGTGAAGTCGGGGTCGAGATTGTCGAACTGCGGGACGACCCCGACGCGCTGGCGCGCATGCCGTGCACGCGATGGAACCGGTTCGCCGCAGAGCGAAATGGTGCCGGCATCGGGATGCGTGAGGCCGAGCAGCATTTTCAGCGTGGTGGTCTTGCCGGCGCCGTTCGGCCCGAGCAGGCCGTAGCATTCGCCAGCCTGGACGGTGAAGGACAGGCCGTTGACGACGAGCTTGTCGCCATAGTGCTTTGCGACGTTCCTGAAATCGATCGGTGCAACGGACATGGGCATGTTGTCGTTGTAAGCGGGCGCGGAAGCGTTCGGCTGCCGGATACGTGGCCGATTGACGAACCGATCGGACGATTGCGTGTCACACGGGCATGACCGAAGCGCACGACGCCGGCGCCTGATGGCCCGCTGGAGTACGAACGGGCCATTCTAGTGCATCGGTTGCGTCTCTTCAGGGCATGCCTGCACGGTGCGATGCATGCGCGCACCGATCGTGCACTGCATCATCGCGCACGAGCCGAGCGGGGCGAATCAGCGTTTTCCATCCCTTGCGTCCTGAATTGCGGCGCACCATGATGAATGCGTAGGCTCGTTGTTGCGATAGGGAGGTTTCATGGCTAGCTACAACAAGATTTTGCTGTGTTACGACGGCACGCTCGAAGGACGCAAGGCACTGCGCTGCGGCGCCAACCTCGCGATGGACCTGAAAGCCGAGACGCATTTGCTGTCGGTGGTCGACATGCGCTCGAGCATTGCACAAAGCGCAGGTTTGCTGACCGACGTCGCGTGCGGCCGGTTCGAGGAAACCGCGCGTGAAATCCTGCAGGAAGGGGTGAACTGGTTGCGCGAGCGCGGCGTGCAGGCCGAAGGCCATTTCGCGTTCGGCTATCCGATCGACGAAATCGCGAATCTCGCGACGGAGCTGCAGGCTGACCTCGTCGTCGTCGGCCATCGGTGCCGCAGCGGACTGTCGAGATGGTGGATGGGCTCGGGCAATACGCAACTGCTCGATCGCGTGAACTGCAGCATTCTGGTGGCATGTTCGTCAGCGCAGGAGCAGAAGGCCGAAATCGCGCGCGAGCGTGAAGCGGCCACGGCGAACGGCAAATGATCCAATGATTCGATGACTGCCTGACCGGCGAGTCGCGCCGGTCAGGCGTCGCGCCACGTCCGTGGCGCGCGTGCCGACCACGGCCACCCAAGGCCTGTCAGGCGTGCAGATCGATTGCGGACAACTTCCACGAGAACAGGCCGAAGCGGTGGAATATCGCCGCATAGCGCGTGCCGTCGGCACTGCGCTGGTAGGTCACGACGAATTCATCGATATTCCGGTAGCCGGCACTGGTTTGCTGCTGGTGCGGCGCATGCGTTGCATCGACCGGGCTGGCCGGTGCGGCAGCGGCGGGTGGTTGCGATGACGCAGCCGTGGTGGCCGCGTTGCTGCCCGAAGCGGCTGCGCTCGACGGAGCCGGATTGGCCGCTGGCGCGGCCGGCGTGTCGCCTGGGGTATTGCTGCCTGGCGGCAGATTCGACCATTCGGGTGGCCGCTCGCCCGGATTGCCACGCGGTGGCAAGCCGCTCATCAGCGCCGCCACGCCCTCCGGGGTGGCGTACGCATCGACCAGCGGGCCGATCAGTGCCGACCCGATCAGAGCGCCGATCACCGCGAACGGATTGTTCTTCTTCACCGCGTCGATCCGGCGCATCAACTCTTCCGTGACCTGCTGCTTCAGGCTGATGCGCAACGACGGGAAATCGACATACTCACTGATGGCCTGCGCATCGCGCGCATCGATCGCCGATTTCAGGCGACCGAGCGCGACGTACGGCGACGCGTACGCATAGCCGATCGCCGCAATGATGGCGACGGCCAGCACGACGATCAGCAAGGGCTTGAGCCGCCAGGCGCGGCTCGAAGATCCGGTCACGTTGCCTCCGGTGCGGGGATGTTCCGCAATCAGAGACCGCCTGGCGTGGCCGATCGTTCCTCTGCGATGCAGCGATCGATCATCCGGCACACGGCATCGATCGTGCCGACCATGATCAGGCGCGACCGGCCGTGATAGACGCGCACCGGCGCGCGGCGCGCGGGTTCGGCGTGATTCAGGCCGGCGTTCAGCGATACCCGCGCGAAAGCGGGCAGCGCCGACGGCAGCAGGGACGCCTGCCGTTCGACTGCGACTTCTTCTTGCACAACAGGCGCCGCCGCGGACAGCGGTGCGCAGGGCGTGCGGCCGCGCAGGTGACGCAGGCGACCGAATTGACGGAAAGGCAGCAAACGGGCAAGGCGTTCCATGATGTTCTCCTCAGCGAGACGGAATGTCAGAGTTCGCCCGAGCGGATCAGCCCGACGGCGATGCCTTCCAGCGCGAATTCCGCGCTGCCGGCCTTGACGAAGATGTTTTCGTAATCCGGGTTCTCCGCGATCAGCTCGAGACCGCCAGGCCGGCGCATCAGGCGCTTGACCGTGACGTCGTCGCCGAGACGCGCGACGATGATCTGGCCGTCCTTTGCTTCCGTGCGCTTCTGCACGGCGAGGAGATCGCCGTCGAGAATGCCGGCGTCGCGCATCGACAGGCCGCGCACCTTCAGCAGGTAGTCGGGCTTGCTGGAGAACAGCGCGGGATCGCACGCGTAATGCTGCGAGATGTGCTCCTGCGCAAGGATCGGGCTACCGGCTGCCACGCGGCCGACGAGCGGCAGCGACAGCTGCATCAGGCCGGCGTGCGGCAGCGTGAACTGGTGCGGGGCATCGTCGATGCCGAGCAGCCGGATGCCGCGGGACGCACCGGCGGCCAGCTCGATCACACCCTTGCGCGCGAGCGCGCGCAGGTGCTCCTCGGCCGCATTCGGCGAGCTGAAGCCCAGTTCGGCCGCGATCTCGGCACGGGTGGGCGGGAATCCGGAGCGCTCGATCGCGCGACGGATCAAGTCGAACACTTGCTGCTGACGGGCGGTGAGTTTGGTCATGGCTCAACTGTATGGATAGACAGTGAGCTGTATTTTTATACAGTAGTTCGCGAATTTCAAGTGTTACGTGAGGTTCGACGCGATCACGCCGGTTCCGGCGCGATTTCGCGACGTCCGGACGCCGGTTTATCTGCCGCAACCGTCCGTCCCGTCTGCGTTAGCACTTTTGAGTATTAAAAAATGAGGAACGATTATTTTTAATCATGTAACCCGTTCGTTAGACTGGCCCGACATCGCAATACCGACAACACTGGAGAACCAAGGATGGGCAAGCGCAACACGGGGCTGGTGGGCGGAGTGGGCCGCCTGATTGCAACACTCGCGCTGGGCGCGGCGGCGGCGCTGGGCGTCGCGACGCACGCGCAGGCCGATACGACCTTCCTGAACGTGTCGTACGACCCGACGCGCGAGCTGTATCAGGACTTCAATCAGGCGTTCGGCAAGGAGTGGAAGGCGAAGACGGGCGAGACCGTCAACTTCAAGCAGTCGCACGGCGGTTCGGGCGCGCAGGCGCGCTCGGTGCTCGACGGCCTGCAGGCCGACGTCGTCACGCTGGCGCTCGCGTACGACATCGATGCGCTCGCCAACAAGGGGCTCGTCAACAAGGACTGGCAGAAGCGCCTGCCCGACAACGCATCGCCGTACACGTCGACGATCGTGTTCCTGGTGCGCAAGGGCAACCCGAAGGGGATCAAGGACTGGGACGACCTGACCAAGCCGGGCATCTCGATCGTCACGCCGAATCCGAAGACGTCGGGCGGCGCGCGCTGGAACTACCTGGCCGCATGGGCGTACGCGGTGCACAAGCCGGGCGGCAACGAGCAAACGGCGAAGGAATTCGTCACGAAGCTTTACAAGAACGCAGGCGTGCTCGATTCGGGCGCGCGCGGCGCGACCACGAGCTTCGTGCAGCGCGGGATCGGCGACGTGCTGATCGCATGGGAAAACGAGGCCTTCCTGTCGGTCAAGGAGTTCGGCACCGACAAGTTCGAGATCGTCGTGCCGTCGGTGAGCATCCTGGCCGAGCCGCCCGTCGCGGTGGTGGACAAGGTGGTCGACAAGAAGGGCACGCGCAAGCTGGCCGATGCCTACCTGAACTTCCTGTACAGCCCGCAGGGCCAGGAGATCGCGGCGCGCAACTACTACCGGCCGCGTTCGAAGAACGTGCCGGCGGAGCTGACGAAGCAGTTCCCGAAGCTGAAGCTGTACACGGTCGACGATACCTTCGGCGGCTGGACGAATGCGCAGAAGACGCATTTCGCGGACGGCGGCGTGTTCGATTCGATTTACAAGCCGCAGTAACGCCATAACGACAGCGGCGCGCCACGACAGCGCGCCGCATCCCCGACGGCTCGCCGGCGCGATTCACTGCGCCGGCGTTTGCGTCGGACCCATGAGCAGCATCGACCCAGCAAGAGCATCCGATGACGACGTACACCTTTCGCAAGCCGAGCGCGCTGCCCGGTTTCGGCGTGACGCTAGGCATCACGGTGGCCTATTTGAGCCTCGTGGTGCTGATACCGCTCGCCGCCACGTTCCTGAAGACCGCGACGCTGTCGTGGGACCAGTTCGTCACCGCCGTCACGTCGCCGCGCGTGCTCGCGTCGTACCGGCTGACGTTCACGTCCGCGCTCGGCGGCGCGCTGATCAACGCCGTGTTCGGCTTTCTCGTCGCGTGGGTGCTCGTGCGCTACACGTTCCCGTTCAAGCGGCTCGTCGATGCGATCGTCGACCTGCCGTTTGCACTCCCGACGTCGGTCGCCGGCATTTCGCTCGCGGCCGTTTACGCGACCAACGGCTGGGTCGGCCAGTATCTCGCGCCGCTCGGCATCAAGATCGCGTTCACGCCGGCCGGCGTGCTGGTCGCGCTGACCTTCATCGGGCTGCCGTTCGTCGTGCGCACGGTGCAGCCAGTGCTCGAGGATTTCGAGCGCGAGCAGGAAGAGGCCGCCGCGTGCCTCGGCGCGTCGCGCTGGCTGACGTTCCGTCGCGTCGTGCTGCCGGCCGTGCTGCCGGCGCTCCTCACCGGTTTCGCACTCGCGTTCGCGCGCGCGCTCGGCGAATACGGTTCGGTGATCTTCATCGCCGGCAACGTGCCGATGAAATCCGAGATCACGTCGTTGCTCATCATCACGAAGCTCGAGCAGTACGACTACGCGGGCGCGACCGCGCTTGCAGTCGTGATGCTCGTCGTGTCGTTCCTGATGCTGCTGTTGATCAACACGCTGCAGTGGTATTTGCAGCGCCGCACGAGCAAGGGCGCGAGCGGCCCCGCGCCCGCCACCGTCACCGCCATCCCGGCAGGAGGCCAGCAATGAGCCAGGAGGCCACCGTCGTGCTGAAAACCCCGTCTGCGGACGCGCAAGGGCGCGCCGCGAAACGGCTCGACCCCGTCAGCGAGTCGCGCGTCGTGCGCTGGCTGCTCACGGGCATCGCGCTGGCGTTCCTCGCGTTCTTCCTCGTCGTGCCGCTCGCCGCGGTGTTTGTCGAGGCGCTGAGAAAGGGCGTCGGCTTCTATCTCGAATCGCTGGCCGATCCCGATGCGTGGTCGGCGATCAAGCTGACGCTGACCGTCGCCGCGATCGCCGTGCCGCTGAATCTCGTGTTCGGCGTGTGCGCTTCGTGGGCGATCGCGAAATTCGAATTCCGCGGCAAGGCGTTGCTGACGACGCTGATCGACCTGCCGTTCTCGGTGTCGCCGGTGATCTCGGGCCTCGTGTACGTGCTGCTGTTCGGCGCGCAGGGCTGGCTCGGGCCGTGGTTGCAGGATCACGACGTGCAAATCATTTTTGCGGTGCCGGGCATCGTGCTCGCGACGATCTTCGTCACGTTCCCGTTCGTTGCGCGCGAACTGATTCCGCTGATGCAGGCGCAAGGCACGGACGAGGAAGAAGCCGCGCGCGTGCTGGGTGCATCCGGCTGGCAGATTTTCCGCCGCGTAACGCTGCCGAACGTGAAGTGGGGCCTGCTGTACGGCGTGATCCTGTGTAATGCGCGCGCGATGGGCGAGTTCGGCGCGGTGTCGGTCGTGTCCGGCCACATCCGCGGCCAGACCGACACGATGCCGCTGCACGTCGAGATCCTGTACAACGAATACAACTTCGCGGCGGCGTTCGCGGTGGCGTCGGTGCTGGCGCTGCTCGCGCTCGTCACGCTCGCGCTGAAGCTGCTCGCCGAGCGCCATCTCGCCGCCGAACTGGCGGGCGCGCGCGACACCGTTCCCGCACATGCCGGCCCCGTCGCCGCCGTTTCGTCGAAATCGTAAAGAGGCAACCAGAATGGGTATCACCGTCCGTAACCTTCAGAAGCGCTTCGGCGATTTCACGGCGCTCGACAACGTATCGCTCGACTTCCCGCCCGGCGAGCTGGTCGCGCTGCTCGGGCCGTCCGGCTGCGGCAAGACCACGCTGCTGCGCGTGATCGCGGGCCTCGAGCACGCGGATGCCGGCCAAGTGGTGCTGCAGGGGCTCGACGTCGCGTCGGTCGGCGCGCGCGACCGCCAGGTCGGTTTCGTGTTCCAGCACTACGCATTGTTCCGCCACATGACGGTTTTCGAGAACGTCGCGTTCGGGTTGCGCGTGAAGCCGCGCCGCGAGCGGCCGTCGGAAAGCGCGATCCGCGACAAGGTGCACGAGCTGCTGAAGCTCGTGCAGCTCGACTGGCTCGCGCAGCGCTATCCGTCCGAGCTGTCGGGCGGCCAGCGCCAGCGCATCGCGCTCGCCCGAGCGCTCGCGGTCGAACCGAAGGTGCTGCTGCTCGACGAGCCGTTCGGCGCGCTCGACGCGAAGGTCCGCAAGGAATTGCGCGGCTGGCTGCGTCGTCTGCACGACGACCTGCACATCTCGACGATCTTCGTCACGCACGACCAGGAGGAGGCGCTGGAAGTCGCGGACCGCATCGTCGTGCTGAATCGCGGCCACGTCGAGCAGGTCGGCAGCCCGCAGGACGTCTACGATCATCCGCAGAGCGCGTTCGTCTACGAGTTCCTCGGCGCCGCGAACCGGCTGCCGGGCACGGTCGCCGGGCGTGGCTTCGTCGCCGAGGGGGCAGCTGCGCCGATCGAGGTCGACGCCGATTTCGCCGGCCCCGCGAACGCCTATGTGCGCCCGCACGACCTGCAGCTGTGGCCGGTGGGTGAAGGGCACCGCGACGGCATCGCGGTGGACGTGCGCCGCGTGATTCCGCTCGGCGGGTCGGTGCGCGTGGAGCTCGAGGCGCGTGCGGGCGGTGCGCTCGAGGCGGAACTCGATCGCGATGCGTGGCGGGCGCTGTCGCTGCAGGTCGGCGATGGTGCGACCGCCGTGCCGCGTGCTGTAAGGGTGTTTCCCGCGCGTTAACGCAAGAATGCAGGGCAGGGGGCGCAAATTGCTCCGATTCAATAATCAAACAACGACAGCCTAAGAGGCATACCCATGAATTTTCAGCAATTGCGGTTCGTGCGCGAAGCGGTGCGCCAGAACATGAACCTGACGGAAGTCGCGAACGTGCTGTACACGTCGCAGTCGGGCGTGTCGAAGCAGATCAAGGATCTCGAGGATGAGCTGGGCGTCGACATCTTCATCCGGCGCGGCAAGCGGCTGACGGGGCTCACGGAGCCCGGCAAGGCCGTGCACCAGCTGATCGAGCGGATGCTGCTCGACGCCGAGAACCTGCGCCGCGTCGCGCGCCAGTTCGCCGACCAGGACAGCGGCCACCTCGTCGTCGCGACGACGCACACGCAGGCGCGCTACGCGCTGCCGAAGGTGATCCGCCAGTTCACCGACGTGTTCCCGAAGGTGCATCTCGCGCTGCGCCAGGGCAGCCCGCAGCAGATCGCGCAGATGATCCTGAACGGCGAGGCCGATCTCGGCATCTCGACCGAGGCGCTCGACCGCTATCCGGACATCGTCACGTTCCCGTGCTATTCGTGGCACCACACGGTCGTCGTGCCGAAGGGCCATCCGCTCGTCGGCCGCGAGAACCTGACGCTCGAGGAAATCGCCGAGTATCCGATCATCACGTACGACCAGGACTTCACGGGCCGCTCGCATATCGACCAGGCATTCACGCAGGCGGGCGCCGTGCCCGACGTCGTGCTGACCGCGATCGACGCGGACGTGATCAAGACGTATGTCGAGCTCGGAATGGGGATCGGCGTGGTCGCGGCGATGGCCTACGATCCGCAACGCGACACGGGGCTCGTCGCGCTCGATACGCAGCACCTGTTCGAAGCGAGCACGACGCGGGTCGGGCTGCGCAAGGGCGCGTTCCTGCGCGCATATGCATACCGGCTGATCGAGATGTTCGCGCCGCACCTGAACGAAGCGGAAATCGCGGGGCTGTTGCGCGAAGCCGTTTGACGACAGCGCGTCGTGCGCCATCCGCGCGATCACCGCGGATGGCGCGACGAACCTGCGCGGGTCGTCATGTATTGGGCAGCGGCCGGCGATCTGCCGCTGCCTTGGTGGTTCGACTCACTGAATCATCGACCGCCATCGCCGTTTCCCGCCCGATTCTTCGCCGCCAGCGGCGAACGACATATATTTGGTTGCCAGCACAACGACAAGAACAAGACGGTGCGCGTGTACACCGCGTTTCGGTTTCGGCCATCTGCCATATCGAGCGATCTATTGGCCGGCAAATGTGATTCAATGCGTGTGAATGCGGGGTGACGCGCGTTCGGGCCGTCCCTTGGTCGCCATCGTGACCGGCCGGATCGTACCGGCGACGCAACGCGCAACACCGGGACGAAGTGCGAAAAGCGAAGCCGGCAGCCCGTCCACCTTCACAAAACAATGCACGCGGATTGTCGGTCCCGACACACTCGGAGACATATCGCGCAGCACGCAACACGCGTGACGAAGAGGTAAACAATGAATCTGAAATGGTTTCTCTTTTCCTTCGACGGCCGGATCGGGCGCCTGCCGTGGTGGATCTACGCGCTGGTTTCCACGGTGCTCAGCGCGATTTTCGATGCGGGTTCCCGCGGCGCACCGGAGGACGATCTGCCGCTGCTGGCGATGCTGGTGCTCGTAGTCATCGCGGTTGTCGCGGTGTGGTCGTCGATTGCGGTCGGCGTGAAGCGGCTGCACGACATCGACAAGTCGGGATGGTGGATGCTGCTGCTGTTCGTGCCGATCGTCGGCGCGCTCGCGTTGTTGGTGATGAACGGCTTCATCGCCGGCACGCCGCACGCAAACCGATTCGGCGAGCCGCCGTCGGCCGATGAAGACGAGCCGGCGCCGCAGGACCCGGCGTGACACACGCTCCGAATAAACCCTTAAATATTGATCAGACAGGTTGCGCGCCGACACGAATCGGTACAGCATAGCCTTCACTCCGCCGGCGTCCCGCCGGCGGCGGCGCGTAAACGACAGCACGCGCCAGGCAGTCGGCCGTCTGCCTCGCTTCCATTCCGTGGTACCGACAGCAGCATCGATGGCCATTGCCCGGGTAGTGTGGCGCAAACGTTTGCTCGCATTAAAACAACAGTCAAACAATAGTCCGGCCCGTGGGGCCAGTCGCCAGGAGATGTGTATGAATGTCCTCTTTCGCCGTCGCTTCCTGACCGCCGCGCTCGCCGCCGTCGCGGTCGCTGCCGCACCGGCCGTCCACGCGCAATCGGCTGGCAAGCCGAAGGTCGCGCTCGTGATGAAGTCGCTCGCCAACGAGTTCTTCCTGACGATGGAAACGGGCGCGAAGGAATACCAGAAACACAACGCGGGTCAGTTCGACCTGATCACCAATGGCATCAAGGACGAGACCGACACCGCGAACCAGATCCGCATCGTCGAGCAGATGATCGTGTCGAAGGTCGACGCGATCGTGCTCGCGCCGGCCGATTCGAAGGCGCTCGTGCCGGTCGTGAAGAAGGCGGTCGACGCGGGCATCATCGTTGTGAACATCGACAACCGGCTCGATCCCGACGTGCTGAAGTCGAAGAACCTGAACGTGCCGTTCGTCGGCCCGGACAACCGCAAGGGCGCGCGCAAGATCGGCGACTACCTCGCGAAGCGGCTGAAGGCGGGCGACCAGGTCGGCATCGTCGAAGGCGTGTCGACGACGACCAATGCGCAGCAGCGCACGGCCGGCTTCCAGGATGCGATGAAGGCGGGCGGGATGAAGGTCGTGTCGGTGCAGTCCGGCGAATGGGAAATCGACAAGGGCAATGCGGTCGCTGCCGCGATGCTCAACGAATATCCGAACCTGAAGGCGCTGCTGTGCGGCAACGACAACATGGCGATCGGCGCCGTGTCGGCCGTGCGCGCGGCCGGCAAGCAGGGCAAGGTGCTCGTGGTCGGCTACGACAACATCAACGCGATCAAGCCGATGCTGAAGGACGGCCGCGTGCTCGCGACCGCCGATCAGTACGCGGCGAAGCAGGCCGTGTTCGGTATCGACACGGCACTCAAGGCGATCGCCGAGCATCGCAAGCAGGCCGACATGTCGGGCGTGGTCGAGACGCCGGTGGATCTCGTGACGAAGTGACGCGGCCCCGATGCGGCCGCCGCCCTCAAGAATTTGGCGCGGCGGCCGTTATCCGGGGTGAGCGCGATCACGGCCACTGCATGCACATGCACTTGTGAGCGTCACACCCGCGCGCCGCGTGCGCGCGGCCGCAACCAGGATCGCGATGGACCCGACTTTCCAACCCTCCCGCGCAGCCACTCCCGTGCTGTCCGTATCCGGCATCGGCAAGACCTATGCCGAACCCGTGCTCGCCGACGTCACGCTGACGCTCGAGGCGGGCCACGCGCTTGCGTTGACGGGCGAGAACGGCGCCGGCAAGAGCACGCTGTCGAAGATCATCGGCGGGCTCGTCGAACCGACCGCCGGCACGATGCAGCTCGGCGGTCAGCCGTATGCGCCGGCGAGCCGCACGCAGGCCGAGGCACTCGGCGTGCGCATGGTGATGCAGGAGCTGAACCTGCTGCCGACCCTGACGGTTGCCGAAAACCTGTTCCTGAACCGTCTACCGCGACGTTTCGGGATCATCGATCGCGCGCGGCTGCGCGACGATGCACGGGCTGCGATGGCGCAGGTCGGGCTCGACACGGTCGATCCCGATACGCCGGTGGGCGCGCTCGGCATCGGCCACCAGCAGATGGTCGAGATCGCGCGCAACCTGATCGGCGACTGCCGCGTGCTGATCCTCGACGAACCCACCGCGATGCTGACCGCGCGTGAAGTCGAGCTGCTGTTCGAGCAGATCGACCGGCTGAAGGCGCGCGGCGTCGCGATCGTCTACATTTCGCACCGGCTCGAGGAGCTCGCGCGGGTCGCCGAGCGCGTCGCGGTGCTGCGCGATGGCCGGCTCGTCCATGCGGGCGACATGGCGGCGACGACGTCCGACGGGCTCGTCACGCTGATGGTCGGGCGCGAGATCGGCGAGCACATCGATCTCGGCGAGCGCCATATCGGCGCGCCGCGGCTCGTCGTGTCGGGCCTGAGCCGCGGGACGGCGGTGCGCGACGTGTCGCTCGAGGTGCGCGCGGGTGAGATCTTCGGCATCTCGGGGCTGATCGGCGCAGGGCGTACCGAATTGCTGCGGTTGATCTACGGCGCGGATGCGCCGGATGCGGGGACGATCGCGATCGGCCAGCCGCCGAAGCCGACGCGGATCGGTTCGCCCGTCGAGGCGGTGAAGCACGGCATCG
This sequence comes from Burkholderia sp. Ac-20392, assembly GCF_017104585.1. Taxonomy (NCBI): domain Bacteria; kingdom Pseudomonadati; phylum Pseudomonadota; class Betaproteobacteria; order Burkholderiales; family Burkholderiaceae; genus Burkholderia; species Burkholderia sp. Ac-20392. The sequence goes on along the minus strand of NZ_JAAGPB010000121.1, from coordinate 2,617 downwards.
CGCTGATCACCGAGGATCGCAAGGGCGAGGGACTGCTGCTGACGCAGTCGATCACCGCGAACGTGTCGCTCGGCCAGCTCGACCGGCTCGCGCGCGGCGGGATCGTCGACGGCGCGCGCGAAACGGCGCTCGCCGAGCAGCAGATCGACGCGCTGCGGATCCGTACGCACGGCGCGACGCAGGCGGTTGGCGAGCTGTCGGGCGGCAACCAGCAGAAGGTCGTGATCGGCCGCTGGCTGGCGCGCGACATGGGCGTGTTGCTGTTCGACGAGCCGACGCGCGGGATCGACGTCGGTGCAAAGTTCGAGATCTACACTTTGATGGGCGCGCTCGCGCGCGAAGGCCGCGCGCTCGTCGTCGTGTCGAGCGACCTGCGTGAACTGATGCTGATCTGCGACCGGATCGGCGTGATGTCGGCCGGCCGCATGACCGCCGTGTTCGAGCGCGGCAACTGGACCCAGGATGTGCTGCTGGCCGCGGCGTTCGCCGGCTTCGGCCGCGAGACGCCGCCGGGCGGCGCGCAGCATCCGGACGCGGGGCAGGCGCCAGGCGCCGCTCCGGGCACTTCGACGACAGGACGACAGCAATGACCCAGCCTCCCGTAACCCCGACCGACGCAGGCGCGCAGCAGGACGTGACGGGGCGCCGTGCGCGCACGCTGTCCGGCACGCGGCTCGGCCTGTCGAACTACCTCGGGCTCGCCGGCGCGCTCGCAGCGATGATTGCGCTGTTTTCGGTGCTGAGCTCGCACTTCCTGACCTACGATACGTTCAGCACGATCGCGAACCAGATTCCCGATCTCGTCGTGATGTCGGTCGGGATGACCTTCGTGCTGATCATCGCCGGGATCGACCTGTCGGTCGGCTCGGTCCTCGCGCTCGCCGCGTCGATGGTCAGCGTCGCCGCGCTGAAATGGCAGTGGGGGCCGCTGCCGGCCGCGCTGATCGGCATCGCGGTCGCGACCATTACAGGCGCGCTGACGGGCGCGGTCACGGTCGGCTGGCGAATCCCGTCGTTCATCGTGTCGCTCGGCGTGCTGGAGGCCGCGCGCGGCCTCGCATACCAGCTGACGAATTCGCGTACGGCCTACATCGGCGACGCGTTCGATTTCCTGTCGAATCCGATCGCGCTCGGCATCTCGCCGGCATTCCTGATCGCGGTCGCGGTGATGATCGCGGCCCAGTTCGTGCTGACGCGGACCGTGTTCGGACGCTATCTCGTCGGGATCGGCACGAACGAAGAAGCCGTTCGACTTGCCGGGGTTAACCCGAGGCCGTATAAAATTCTCGTATTCGCATTGATGGGCGCACTCGCAGGGCTTGCGTCGCTGTTCCAGATTTCGCGGCTCGAGGCGGCCGACCCGAATGCGGGTGTCGGCCTCGAACTGCAGGTGATCGCCGCCGTCGTGATTGGCGGCACGAGCCTGATGGGCGGGCGCGGTTCGGTGATCAGCACGTTCTTTGGCGTGTTGATCATCTCCGTGCTGGCCGCGGGGCTGGCGCAGATCGGCGCGAACGAGCCGACGAAACGGATCATCACCGGCGCGGTGATCGTGGTGGCGGTCGTGCTCGATACGTATCGCAGCCGGCGCACACGCGTGCGGTAGAAAGACAGACAGAACAGACCAGAGAGAAACGGGAAATGGCGACGATCAAGGATGTGGCGGCCATGGCGGGCGTGTCGTTTACGACCGTCTCGCACGTGGTGAACAATTCGCGGCCGGTGTCCGCGGATGTGCGTGCGAAGGTCGAGGGCGCAATCCGCGAGCTGAATTACGTGCCGTCGGCCGTGGCGCGCTCGCTGAAGGCGCGTGCGACGGCGACCATCGGCCTCGTCGTGCCGAACAGCACGAATCCGTACTTCGCGGAGCTTGCGCGCGGCATCGAGGATCAATGCGCGGCCAACGGCTATTGTGTGTTCTTCTGCAACTCGGACGACGATCCCGTCAAGCAGCGCAACTATCTGCGCGTGCTGCAGGAAAAGCGCATCGACGGGCTGATCGTGGCATCGGCCGGCGAGGATGCGGTGCTCGCGCAGACGCTTGCGGATATCCACGCACCGCTCGTCGTTGTCGACCGCAACATCGAGGGGCTTGCGGCCGACCTCGTGCAGATCGACCACGAGCGCGGTGCGTACCTGGCGACGCGCCATCTGCTCGAGCTCGGGCACGCGAAGATCGGCTGCATCACGGGGCCGACCGACACGGCGGTTAGCGCGATGCGCGTGCACGGCTTCATCCGTGCGATGGCCGAGCGCGGTGTCGACATCGTGCCGGGCGCGATCGCGGAAAGCGACTTCTCGTGCCTCGGCGGTTATCACGCGGCGTCGCGGCTGTTCGAATCGGTGCGGCCGAGCGCGATCTTCGCGGGCAACGACCTGATGGGCGTCGGCGCGCTGCGCGCGGCAGCCGAGCGCGGCATGCGCGTGCCCGATGACTGTTCGATCATCGGGTTCGACGACATCGAATTCTCCCGCTACACGTATCCGGCGCTGTCGACGGTCGGCCAGTCGGTGCGCGCGCTCGGCGAAATGGCCGCGCAGACGCTGATCGAGCGGATCGGTGGCGGCTCGACCGCCGTGCCGAGCCGCCGCCGCGTCGTGTCGCCGCGCCTCGTGA
>NZ_JAAGPB010000120.1:0-243 GCF_017104585.1 Burkholderia sp. Ac-20392 | reverse complement strand
TCGGATCATTAAAAAAAAAAAAAATAAGTAAAATAACAGTGTTACTTCGAACACTAATTAATCCATTTTGTCCACTAGTACTATCAGCTATCATTATCTATATTGTTTAGAATTCGTTTTTCCATTTATCTTCACACTACTCTATCTTCCTGCTTAATTTTGTCACGCTACTCGACTCTATCTCCTATGATTCGTTTGCACTAATCGCTTATGTACGTGTCAACTACTTGCTCTCTCACAGCT
>NZ_JAAGPB010001176.1:0-669 GCF_017104585.1 Burkholderia sp. Ac-20392 | reverse complement strand
ACCTCGCCGCGAAGCTCGAGCGCCGGCTCGCCGCGCAGCGCGTGTTCGCCGAACGCCGCCGCACGCGCCTGAGCGCCGCGTCCGCCCACTGAGCCGGAGCCCGCCATGCTTGCCGCATTGTCGAACCTGTCCGCCGACCAGGCGAACACCGCGATCTCGTTCGGCTGCTTCGTGCTGACGGTCGTGCTGTATTTCGCGTCGAAGCGGCTCTACGCGTACAAGAAGACGCTGCTGTTCTCGCCGCTCGTGTTCGTGCCGGGCGTGCTGGTGCTGCTCGTCCTGCTGACCGGCATCCCGTATTCGGTCTACTTCCACGACACGCGCTGGCTGATGTGGCTGCTCGGCCCGGCGACGATCGCGTTCGCGGTGCCGATCTACGACTATCGCGACTTGATCCGCCGCCACTGGCTGTCGCTGTCGGTCGGCGTTGCGGTCGGGATCGGCGCGGGCGTGTGCGGATCGCTGCTGCTCGCGAAGCTGCTGCACCTGTCGCCCGAACTGCAGCGCTCGCTGATGACGCGCTCGGTGTCGACGCCGTTCGCGCTCGCCGTGTCCGACAAGATCCACGCACCGAAGGATCTCACCGCGCTGTTCGTGATCGCGACCGGCATCTGCGGGATGCTGCTCGGCGAGCTGGTGCTCGCGCTGGTGCCGATGCGCACGCGGCTA
>NZ_JAAGPB010001175.1:0-645 GCF_017104585.1 Burkholderia sp. Ac-20392 | reverse complement strand
AGCGCAGCAGCTCCCATGCGCCAGCGACGTAGCACGCGGCGATCAGCAGCGTGACGGCCGACGCCAGCGGGTTCGACGCGACATAGCCGACGCCGATCCAGCCCACAGCGAGCAGACCGGCGACGAAGACAACGAGATCAAGGCGAATTCTGGACATAGCGTGTTGATTAGCTGGTGCGAAGGGCCGCGAGCAGCCCGTCTACCGTTTGAAACCGGACTTCGAGTTCGGCAAGCAGGATGCTTTGCATCTCGTCGCGAAACGTATCGAGCCATGCGCCGGGCACGATTGCCGCGATGGCCGCGCCATCGGTCACCACCGCGCCGTCAGCGGCCGGATCGGCCGTTGCTGCGGCTGCGGCCGCGGATTCGGCATCGGCCAGCGCCTGCCGTTCCGCGTCGCGCAGCCGGCCGAAACGCGTGCCGAGCAGCGCGGGGATGGGCGACAGCAGGCTGCGCTCGCGCGCGCCGAGCACGCGCTCCATGATCGCGTCGAGCGTCGCGAGCCGCGCCATCCCGGACGAGCGCGCAGCGACCGCAACCCGCAGGCGGCCGCGCAACTGGCCGATCGCCGTTTCCATGTCCTGCTGCAGAGACAGGTAACGCTGGCGGAAGTCCGCGAAATCGGCCGTGTCGGCGCCCGGCGGC
>NZ_JAAGPB010001174.1:0-779 GCF_017104585.1 Burkholderia sp. Ac-20392 | reverse complement strand
GCCTGCCCGCGCCGATCGATGCGGTGACGCCCGTCGACCTGCGCCTGCACACCACGTCGAGCGGCCTGCAGGACGTCGGCACCCGCGACGGGCTGCGCATCATCGTCGAGGCCTACGTCGCGTGGCGCGTGCCGGCCGATGCGCGCGACATCGGCCGTTTCATGCGGGCGGTCGGCAACGAGCCGGACGAAGCGGCGCGGCAGATCCGCTCGCTCGTCGGCTCCGCGCTGCAGACGACGTCCGCCGGGTACGATCTCGCGTCGCTCGTGAACACCGATCCGGCCCAGGTGAAGATCGGCGAATTCGAAGAGGCGCTGCGCCGGCAGATCGACGCGCAGCTCTATGCGGCATATGGCGTGCGCGTCGCCCAGGTCGGGCTCGAACGACTCACGCTGCCGGCCGTCACGCTCGCCGCGACGGTTGACCGGATGAGCGCCGAACGCGAGACCGTGGCCGCGCAGCGCACCGCTGACGGTAATCGCGAGGCCGCGCAGATCCGCTCGGACGCCGAGCGCGACGCGCGCATCGCGCTGGCCGATGCGAACGTGAAAGCGGCCGGCATCGAAGCGCAATCGCGCAAGGACGCGGCCGACATCTACGGCAAGAGCTATGCGGGCAACCCGCACCTGTACACGATGCTGCGTTCGCTCGACACGCTGAACGCGGTGGTCGGCACCAATACGAACCTGATCCTGCGCACCGACGCCGCGCCGTTCCGCGTGCTGGTGCAGGGCCCAGGCGACGCGTCGGGGCAGGCCGCGCCGGCGCCCAAGGCGCAC
>NZ_JAAGPB010001173.1:0-782 GCF_017104585.1 Burkholderia sp. Ac-20392 | reverse complement strand
GTCTGTTGGTAGACGGGTCATCGAGTGATTACATAGAATTGTGGGGTGGTTTCTTTTTTTTTTCAAGAAAAAGCCGCAATACAGGTTGTTAATTGGTGACTGGATTTCAGCCGTGTGCTCTTCCGATCTACGCGCAGCGCGCGGCCGTCGCGCGGCTGGCGCGAAGCGGCCGACGCGTCACACGGCAATACGGCCGTCGTTTGGTGCGGATCGCGCGCGGCCGCACCAACGAGCGCCGCATAGCTGTCGAGCCATGCGCGCGCGGTGTCGGCGTCGATGCAGTCGGTCGCATAAGCCGCGACCAATTCAATGCCATTGGCATCGTCGGTGAAATCCACAGCGAAGTCGAAGCGTGCAGCGAGATCGGGCCCCGGCGTCGCAACGGCCGTCGCGCCCGGCAGCACGCTGTCGTGCCGCGCGTCGAACTGCTGCGCGAATTTCACGCGCAGCCATTCGTCGCCGCGCTTGACCGGCGGCTTCACGGCATCGACGACGCGCTCGAACGGCACGTCCTGGTGCGCGACCGCGTCGAGCGCCGCCGTACGCGCCGCATCGATGAGCGCGCGGAACGGCAGCGTCGGCGCCACGTGCACACGCAGCGCGACGGTATTCAGGAACAGGCCCAGCAGCGCACGCGTTTCCGGGCGCTGGCGATGCGCGACCGGCACCGCAACGACGACATCCATGGCGCCGGTCAAGCGCGACAGCCACGCGTCGAGCGCGGCCAGCAAGATCGGAAGACCGGAGTGGAGGGAAAGAGGGTATATCAGGGGAGAGAGGTA
>NZ_JAAGPB010001172.1:0-783 GCF_017104585.1 Burkholderia sp. Ac-20392 | reverse complement strand
ATACGCGCTCGCGTTCGCGGCCGAAGGCGCGGCGGTCGTCGTCAACGACATCCGGCACGACGCCGCGCAAGCGGTCGTCGACGAGATCGCGCGGCGCGGCGGCCGCGCGCTTGCGAATGCGGACGACATCACGCAGGTCGACACCGCACAGCGGATCGTCGACGCGGCACGCGAAGCATTCGGCGACGTGCACGTGCTCGTCAACAACGCAGGCATCTGCCGCGACAAGATGTTCACGAGCATGACCGAAACCGACTGGGACGACGTGATGCGCGTGCACCTGCGCGGCCACTTCTGCCTGTCGAGCGTGCTGGCACGGGTGTGGCGCGATGCGGCGAAGGCCGGCCACGCGATCGACGCGCGGATCGTCAACACGAGTTCGGGCGCCGGGCTGCAAGGCTCGATCGGCCAGTCGAACTACGGCGCGGCCAAGGCCGGGATCGCCGCGCTCACGCTGATGCAGGCGGCCGAGCTGCAGCGCTACGGCGTGCGCGTGAATGCGCTCGCACCGGCCGCGCGCACGTCGATGACCGAAGGCGTGTTTGCCGACATGATGAAGAAGCCCGAGGACGGCGGCTTCGACTATTTCGATCCGGCCAACGTTGCGCCGCTGGTCGTGTGGCTCGGCAGTGCGCAGTCGGCCGACGTGACGGGCCAGGTGTTCGAGGTCGCGGGCGGGATGATCGCGGTTGCCGAAGGCTGGCGCACAGGCCCGAGCGTCGATCGCGGCGCGCGCTGGGCGGCGGCCGAGGTCGGCCCGGCGGTGGCACAGCTGCTCGCCGA
>NZ_JAAGPB010001171.1:0-784 GCF_017104585.1 Burkholderia sp. Ac-20392 | reverse complement strand
TAAGGGCTCGTCCCACACCCCGCGCTCTGCCGCGGCATCCGTCACATCCGACACATCAGACACATCCGACACATCCGCGACATCCGACACATCCGACGCATCCGACACATCCGACACGCCCCGCACACCCCGCACACCCCGCACACCCCGCACACCCCGCACACCCCGCACACCCCGCACACCCCGCACACCCCGCGCAGGCACAACCCGTCGCCGCTACGCGCGCACGACCGTCACGCCCGCCGCCTCGATCGGCTTAGTCAGCGCGGCGTCGGTTTCCTTTTCGACCACCACGGTGTGCGCCAGCGTGAGCTCGCCGATCACGAACTGCGACGCCGCGCGCAGCTTCGACTGCGACGCGAGCACGACCGTCTCGGCTGCGCGTTCGGCGAGCGCGCGCTTGATCGCCGCTTCCTCGAAATCGCCGGTACTGAGCCCCGCGACCGGATGCACGCCCGTGACGCCCATGAAGTACAGGTCCGCATGGATGCGCGCGATGCCTTCCATCGCCGCTGCGCCGACGGCGACGATCGAATGCTTGTAGAGCCGCCCGCCGATCAGGATCACGTCGATCGACGGATGCGCGGCGAGCGCGACCGCGACACTCGGGCTGTGCGTGACGATCGTCGCGCGCAGGTCGGCCGGCAACTGGCTGACGAGCAGCGCCGAGGTCGTGCCGCCATCGACGATCGCCACCTGCCCGGGCGCGATCATCTCCGCGGCCCGCCGCGCGATGCGCCGCTTTTCCGCCGTCTCGAGCGCCTCGCGCTGCGCGAACGGTGCA
>NZ_JAAGPB010001170.1:0-785 GCF_017104585.1 Burkholderia sp. Ac-20392 | reverse complement strand
AGCAGCGCGGTCGCCGCGTCGAGCCGCGTCTTCAGCAACACCTGGCGTGGCGTCAGATGAAACACCTTGTGAAAATAGCGCTCCAGTTGCGCGACCGACATATTGGCCAGCGCCGCCAGTTGCTTCAGATTCAGCGGCTGTACGTAGTTTTCCTGGATCGACTGCACGACCGCGGCAAGGCGGCTGTAGGCCGGATGGCTGCTTTCGCCGGTCTTCAGATCGCGCGAAATGCCGGCGAGCCCGAAAACCTTGCCGGTGGCGTCGCGCAGCGGCTGCTTGCAGGTCAGGCACCAGCCCGGCGTCCGCCCCGGGTACAGAGGCAATTCGAGCTGGTCGAGCATCTGGGCGCCAACGTCGATGATCGCCTTGTCCTGCGCGGTATAGACGCGCCCGAAGCGGCGCGGGAATACGTCCTCGGCAGTCTTGCCGAGCAGCGCGGCCTTCTCCTTGAAGCCGCAGCGCGAGGCAAGCGTGCGGGTGACGAGCGTGTAACGCGCCGCGGCGTCCTTCACGAAGAAAACGACGTCCGGCATCGCATCGAACACCGGCTCGAGCAATCTGAAGTGCGACAGCATGCCGGACAAGATCGTGTCGTCCGGTTCGAGCGAATAAGCCAGCGTGTCGATCATGCGGGTTCCGTTGGTCCGTACCTCGTTGAATGCGTTCAGGACGCGTTCGCGAGTCGCTGCGCCGGCACGGCCGAAGCAGTTTGCATATTCGGCCGATTATAGAACCGCGCGCCGCCCGGCAAACTCGCGAAGCCCAGCAGCGAGTCGTTCGTCACG
>NZ_JAAGPB010001169.1:0-787 GCF_017104585.1 Burkholderia sp. Ac-20392 | reverse complement strand
GGCGTTGATCAAGTACGGCCTCGACGTGCGCGTGCAGCGCACGGTGATCGCGGGCAGCGGGCCGCTGCTGCTGGCGAGCGCGGCGACGGCCCGTCAGGCTGGCGCGCGCGTGTCGCATGTGCTCGAACAGGCCGCGTGGGGCGATGTGGCCGGCTTCGGGGCCGGGCTGTGGCGCTGGCCGTCGAAGCTCGCGCAGGCCGCGAAGCTCGTCACCGCCGCCTATCGGCCCGATGCGCATGTCGTCGAAGCATTCGGCGACATGCGGCTCGAACGCGTGCGGATTCGCCAGGGCGATCGCGAGTTCGAGGTCGACTGCGACCGGCTCGCGTGCGGTTTCGGCCTCGTGCCGAACATCGTATTGCCGAGCCATCTCGGCTGCCGGATCGACAACGGCGCCGTGGCGGTCGACGCGCATCAGCGCACGAGCCGTGACGGGGTTTTCGCGGCTGGCGAGTGTACAGGCGTCGGCGGTAGCGAACTGGCGATGGTCGAAGGCGAAATCGCCGGTTTGGCGGCGACCGGGCAGACCGCGCAGTTGGCCGCACTCGTCGCGCGACGGACGCACTGGCAGGCATTTGCAGATGCCGTACGCGAGCGTTTCGCGATTCGCGAGCCGATCCGCCGGCTCGCGCGGGCCGACACGCTGCTGTGCCGTTGCGAGGACGTGCGTTTCGACGCAGTCGCGCAAGCACCGGGCTGGACGGCCGCGAAACTGCAGTCCCGCTGCGGGATGGGCGCGTGCCAGGGGCGCGTATGCGGCGCGGCCGCGCAGGCACTGCTCGGCTGG
>NZ_JAAGPB010001168.1:0-678 GCF_017104585.1 Burkholderia sp. Ac-20392 | reverse complement strand
CCGTTCGGTTCGGACTGCACGAGCCGCGCGGGCAGCCAGCCGAGCGACGGCGCGAGCCACATGTCGATGCGGCGCGTGTCGCCGTCGCGCCTCGGCAGGCGCATGAAGTGCCGCGCGCCGATGATGCCGGCCTGCGTCTGCACCTGCTCGTCGCCGATCACGGTGATCGGCCAGGTCTCGCCGCTGTTGTTGTCGATCACGAAGAACTGCTGCGTGACGCCCGGCTTGTACGCGGACGGATTGCCACGCACGAGCCCCGACAGCTGCATCAGCATGCTGAAGCGGTCCTGCACGCCGTCAGGCAGCGGCGCATTGTTCGGCGTGCGCGTGAACACGACCTGCCGGATCTCGCGGTTGAAGATCGCGATATCTTCCGGCCGCTTGCCGCGCTTCTCGACGTAGCGGTCGGGCGCGACGCCGAACGCGTCGATGCGGCCTTCGCTGCGGTAGGTGAACGGGCCGACGAACGGCACGGGCATCGACACCGACAAGTCGTAGGTGTGCCCGTCGGTACGCCAGTGGATCGTGCCGATCATGTTCTGCATGCCGTTGTAGAACGTGTCGTACTGCAGGTCGCCGGACGGCGGCGCGGTGAACTTCACGCCGTTCGTCGCGGGGCCCGGCGTCGCGGCGCTGGCGGCGCCGGCAGCCGATGCGGCATGTGCGCCCGATGCGCCC
>NZ_JAAGPB010001167.1:0-613 GCF_017104585.1 Burkholderia sp. Ac-20392 | reverse complement strand
CGGCGCGCGCGAGGCCGAGCGCCGCCGGCGACGCGGACAGCACGCGCGCGAACGGCTTGCCGACCGGCTTCAGCGTGCCTTGCGCATGGAACCAGATCGAATTGACGGTCGGCAGGCCACGCGCCTCGCGGGCCTCGTTGACCGGATGCTGGAACCACGCCATCTGCACTTCGTTCTGCAGCTTCATCCACATCCGCGAGCGCTCGCCCGTATGGGCCTCGTGTGGCAGCCAGATTTCGATGTTGCGGCCGCTCGCGCGTAGCGGCGCAGCGCCGGCGAGGCGGGCGAGCTGCTCGCTCGACAGGTACCAGCGTGACGGGTTCGGCGCCTCGAGCCGGACGCCGAGCTCCTCGATCAGCGGCCGCGCGACCGCGAGCAGCGCGGCTGCGTCGCCGTCATTGAGCGCGAGGGCCGCCGGATCGACGAGTACCAGGTGATCGTGCGCGATTTCGACGTGGACGGGCTCGACGCAGGCCCACGCGTGCGCGCCGGGGTCGCCGCCATCCGCCAGCAGCATGTAGGGCGCGAGCGGCGCCTCGTCCGCGGCGTTGCCCTGGGTTGCGCCGAACTGGCGGGCCAGCCAGCGCTCGTGTGGCAGCGTGCGCTGGAAGTA